>JAJDAE010000268.1 GCA_029262035.1 Candidatus Zhuqueibacterota bacterium | reverse complement strand
CATCTCGTAATAAGCAAAACCAGTGGTAAGTTCAACGAAGTGGATGGTGTATTTTGGGTGAATGAAGAAGATATCACAAAATCTTCTGCTGAATTTACTATTCAAATTGCAAGCATCGACACCGATGATGAAAAGCGTGATGGCCATTTAAAAAGTCCCGACTTTTTTAATGCTGAAAAATATCCTACAATTAAGTTCAAAAGCAGCAGCTTTGCAAAAACTGAAGATGGTTACCAAATTACCGGTGACTTGACCATAAAAGATGTAACAAAAGAAGTAAGTTTTCCTTTTGACTTCAACGGCTTTGTTGAGTTCATGGGAACCAAGCGTTTCGGCGCTGAGGCCAGACTAACAATCAATCGCCAGGATTTTCATGTTGAATGGAACAAAACTCTGGACAATGGCGGTCTTGTAGTTGGCAACGATGTAGATATAACACTGCAGATTGAAGGCATTAAAGCAAAAGAAGGCACCAACTAATTCTTTTGTAATATCGTTTTAGAAAAGAGGTTTCGATATAGTCGGAACCTCTTTTTTTGTTTTAGTCTCCGATTCATTTCAAATTAGCTCATTTACCGATTCAGAACTGCTTTTCACCGATATTTCATACCTCTTATTCAATTTCTTTCGTATAATTTTTCGTGAGTAATTTTATTAAAAAAATGCGGATATTTTCAAATTTTGAAATAACGCTAATAGTTTTCATTTTGTTAATTGAAGTGACGCTTTTTATCGAAAACAACAATATAGCGGTTATTTTGGAGACATCAGACTTTACTAAAATTATACCATACATTTCAAATGTATTGCTAAAGTGGATTATATCCATTACTTTTTAATCCTTATTGCTATGACAATTATGGAGAATTAATAATGGAAGATAGAAATAAAAAATTTGAACTAAATAGCCCGAATATGCTTTTAGCACTTGGACTGATAGTAGTGGGACTTGCCTTTCTATTAGATAATTTAGGCATTTTAGACAGCCATTTCTTATGGGAATTATGGCCGGTAATTTTTATCCTAATCGGAATTTCTAAACTCAAAAAAGGGACTCAACACGACAAGTTCTCAGGCGGACTTTTTATAGCCACGGGAGCCATATTTTTGTTGACAAACCTGGATATTTTAATGTGGCATTCAATTTGGCAATTCTGGCCTCTTGTGTTAATTTTCGTTGGTATTTCAATCCTTATGCGGCATAAAGAGGATAGAAATACATCTTCAAGTGGAAATGTGGATTCAGCCGAAAGAATCGACGCAATCGCTATTTTCGGTGGCACAGAAAAAATGGTCACGACAAATAACTTTAGCGGTGGCACCATTAGTGCAATTTTCGGTGGCTGTAAAATTGACCTTACTAATGCAGAACTTACAGAGGGCGATAGTACCCTTGACATTTTCACCCTATTTGGCGGTACTGAAATGTATATACCCAAAGATTGGAATATAGTTGTGAATGCAATTCCAATTTTTGGTGGATGTGAAGATTCAAGAAGAAATGTAGATACTGAAAATCTATCAAAAACCAAAGTACTCCACATAAAAGGCCTTACCTTGTTTGGTGGCCTTGAAATTAAATAAAACCAGAAAAGAACGCCACAATGAACCACCCGATAATTAAAAACAAGGCAACTATTTTAAGTTACTTTGGGTTCTGGTTATCAGTAGCTATAATCCACATGCTCTCTTTAGTTTATAGCCACCAATTAAATTGGTCTTCATCAATTATAGACAGTGCCATATTTAACATCTCTTATTCACTCGTTGGACTCGGACTTTGGTATCCGTGCCGGTTTATATCGCCCAAAAGCCTAAGCCTGCAAAGAATATTAGAAAGTCATCTTTTCGCCGCAGTTATTGCTTCTGCAATGATTGCCGGACTAGCAAATGCAATTCCTTTGAGGCTAATGACGATTGATGCTGACTACCGACTATTTCTTAGCAACAAATTTTTATGGAATGGGATAATCGGAATTTTATATTATACAGTAATTATTTCATTTTATTATCTAACCATCTACTCAAATACAGTAAAACAACAAATAATCAAGGAAGCAGAATTAAAGATTCTGGTACAAGAAGCAGAACTCCGCTCCCTAAAATTTCAAATTAATCCACATTTTATTTTCAATAGCTTGAATTCTATCAATTCCCTCACGCTAACCGATCCCGAAAAAGCCGGAGAAATGACCATTAAACTGGCTGATTATTTAAGGTATACTCTTTCTAAAAATGAACAGCAGCAACGCCCTTTAAAGGAAGAACTTGACTCTGTTAAACTGTACCTGGAAATAGAAAAAGTTAGATTTGGTGACAAAATTGATTTTTCAGAAGATATCCAGGAATGCAGTCATAAAATCAATGTGCCAAACATGATTTTGCAACCACTGTTAGAGAATGCAATCAAACATGGGGTTTATGAAAGCCTTGAACCTGTAAAAATACGATTGTCCTGTCAAAGGAATGGTACCTTTTTAAAAATTACACTGGAAAATACTTTTGATCCTGAATCAGCAAAACAAAGCGGACCAGGTATCGGGCTAAAAAACATCAAAAAGCGACTTACAATAACTTACAATCACAAAAATTTAATGGACACAGAAAAATTGGATAATCTCTTCAAGGTAAACCTATTTATTCCAATAAGTGAGAACTAACGTGCGGAAGCTTACTGCAATAATTATCGACGATGAGGCTCCGGCGAGAGCCATAATCAAAATTTACTTAAACGAATGCACTGATATAATTGTTGATGCGGAATATGATAATGCATTTGATGGACTCAAAGCGATTAATGAAAATAAACCTGATTTAGTTTTTCTAGATATCCAAATGCCGAAAATGACAGGATTTGAAATGTTGGAATTTCTTGAACACAAACCCCAAATCATTTTCAGTACTGCCTTCGAGCAATATGCGCTCAAAGCTTTTGAGTGTAGCGCAGCCGATTATTTGCTGAAGCCTTATTCAAAGCAACGCTTTATGGAAGCGGTTGAAAAGGCTCAAACCTATTTGCAGGGTTCTAACAAACCAGACAAGGCTTTCAAAAAATTGACGAAATACAACGACGAAAATATCGAATACCTGCAACGAGTTGTAGTAAAAAACAGGACTGAAATCTACATCATCCCGGCTTCTAAACTTTTTAGAATTGAAGCGCAGGACGACTACGTAATGCTCTACATTGAGAACGATAACTTTTTAAAACAAAAACCATGAAGTATTTCGAAAAGCATTTAAACCCCGGCGACTTTGTAAGAATTCATCGCTCCCATATTATTAGGCTTTCCCTCCTAAATAAAATAGAAAGTACCGGCAAAGAATCCCACCGTGCCGTTATGAATGATGGAACCATTCTCCCGATCAGCAAAAACGGTCATTCTAAACTTAAGAGTTTATTAAGTTAAAGACACTTATCTTCAATAAATATAACTTGAAGTTTCCTCCTAAATAAACTATTTTCAAACTCTTATATCAGTAGAATAACAACATCAAAATCAGGAATGGTCAAGGATGCGCAAATTTTTTATAATCTGCTATTTTTTGTTCTCGCTGCCTCTTTTCTCTCAATCTCTACAATCTCCCGAACAAACTTTCGGTTTCCGCATGGGGACAGACCGAAAACTCATAAACTGGGATCAAATCCATTCCTACTTTAAAATGCTGGATAAACACTCCACCCGGGTTAATTTAGTCGAGCTTGGGAAAACGACACTTAATCGTCCAATGATAATGGCGGTAATCAGTTCGCAAACTACCATGGCTAACCTTACCAAATATAAATCACTACAAAAAAAATTGGCACAGCCTTACGCTGTGGATGACTACACGGCAGACGCATATATTTCCGAAGGCAAAGTAATCTTTTTAATTACTCTAAACATCCACTCAACTGAGATCGCTTCCAGCCAGGAATCTGTAGAATTGGCCTATGAATTGGCAACATCGCAGGATCCAAAAATCAAAAAAATTCTGGATAATATTATTATTCTTTTGGTTCCATCTTTGAATCCAGATGGCCAGGATATGATAACTAAATGGTATTTGAAAGATGTAGGCACGGAGTATGAAGGCAGCCGAATGCCTATGAAGTACCATCATTATGCTGACCACGATAACAATCGTGATTGGTTTTTCTTCAACCTGATCGAGAGCTTACATGTGGCAAAAGTGCTTTATCATGAATGGTTTCCTGAGGTAATTTTGGATCAACACCAGATGGGCTATTCACGTGCGCGATTTTTTTTGCCACCTTATGCCGACCCAGTCAACCCCAATGTGTCTCCACTTTTAATGGCACAGGTTAACATGTTGGGTAAGCATGTTGTGGCAAATTTACACCAACAAGATTTTAAGGGAGTTGTTACGGGGACTATTTTCAATGCCTATTTTGAAGGTACCATGTCCAAAACACCGTTGTGGCATAATAGAATAGGTATACTCACAGAAGCAGCCAGTGTTCACGTGGCCTCCCCGATCTTTTTTCCAAAATCGAGCCTCCGGGGCATGGGCATCGATTTACCGGAATACGCACAGCAGACTAATTTTCTGGCTCCGTGGCAAGGCGGTTGGTGGAAATTACGAGACATTATCGACATTGAAAAGGCTGCGACCTATAGCATGTTAGATTTGGCTGCAACTTATAAAGAAGATTTCAAACGCACATTTTATAACCTAAACACAGAAGCAATCGCCAAAGGGACGACTGAACCGCCTTTCGCGTATGTTATTCCAACCAAGCAAAACGATCCCAATAATGCCATAGAACTGCTGCGTAGACTAAGGATGGCAAACGTAAGAATCTACAAGATAAATGAAAATATCACCCTTGAAGATAAAATAATCCGGGAAAATTCTTTTATCATTCCTTTGGCGCAACCCTCTCGTGCTTATATAAAAGATATAATGGAGGCTCAGCATTATCCTTTCTTAAGCGAATACCCCAACGGTCCCCCACGACAGCCATACGATGTTACAGCCTGGACTCTCCCCCTGCAAATGGGCGTTGAAACCTTTGTTTTAAATGAACCAGTGGATTGGCAACTTGAATTAGTCAATTCTCCTAAACTTGATCTTGCAGAGGTCTACCCGGATTCCGGCTGGGTGGCCATTGAAAGAAGATACAACCACAGCTATAAAGCGGTCAACCAATTACTCCGTTCAGGTGCATTAGTTTATTCTCTCCAGGAAAATTTCAATGGATTTCCCAGAGGGACTTTCTTGACAAACTTAGATGCACTTGATTCCGCTAAAGTGGCTTCAATATTTAAAAGCAATGAAGTCCCGATTTCAAGTTTTCCAGTACCAGAAAATTTCTTGCCGGAAAAGGAAATCAAAAAAAATAAAATTGGAATCTATCAACCCTGGTTGCCAAACGTGTATGATGAAGGTTGGTTAAGGTTAATATTTGACAATTTTGATTTCGATTATGGTATTTTGCACAATGAAGATTTTCAATCCCGCTCAAAGCTGATTAACCATTTCGACGTCTTAATTTTTGGCAATCAAAGTTCAAAATCCATTGTAAATGGATTAGAGAAAGAAGCAAACGGGCAAACAATAGGCTCCCCATTGAGGCGGAAAGAATATACCGGTGGTATCGGCACAATAGGCCTGGAGAAAATCATACAATTTTTTCAAGATGGCGGCACTGTTCTTTTCTTTGGAGAAGCATGTGACTTAGCAATTGAGGAACTAAACTTCCCTGCAACCAATATTTTAAAAGATATACCAAAGGAAGAGTACTTTGCACCGGGCAGCATTTTCGAATTAATCCTGTCAAAGCAGTCGAACCTTACTTATGGCTTGCCTTCACAAGTTGCTATTTACAAAAGTGAACCACTCGCTTTAAAATTAGATTTGTATAACAAAAAAATAATAGAGACTGGATATTTTGGTGAAAAGAATGTACTGCTTAGTGGTTGGGTAGTCGGAGAAAAGAAATTGAACAACAAAATTGGTTTGGTAGAAATACCGGTAGGCAATGGTTTGGCAATTCTATATGCTTTCAGACCGAATCATCGTGGACAAACCTATGGGACGTTTAAACTTATATTCAATGCACTTTACCAATAGTTATGATATAGTAAAAGATGCTTCTTTTAGTCGCTCCATCTGTGTTCTCAAATTGAACATATACTTCCCTGAGAATTCCCCTTCACATTTATGCATCATTGCGCTGGCCTCTTCTGCCGCATTTTGCAAAGCCATGGCTCCAAAATTGTTTGCACTCGATGCAATATCATGACAAAATTGATTAAAGTCTTCTAAGTCTCCAACCTCTATTTGCCGACCGATATTTTTCAGTTTTTTCTTTCCGTCATCGATCATAATTTGAATAAGATCCCGAAACTCATTCGACTTTAGCCCAAGTCTGTAAATCGTTCCTGAAGGATCTTTCAAAATTGGCAGGATTTGCGTTTCAGACTTCACTACTTTTTGAATAAAATCTTTAGCAACAATAGGTTTTAATATATAACCGCTAATACCCAGACTAAGAGCTTCCTTGACTTTTTCTTGATCAGCGGAAGCACTGCATAAAATAACGGGTACGTTTTGCGTAAGTGGATTTTCTCTGACCTTGGCAAGTAATTCAAGACCACTCATGCCAGGCATTAGTATATCTACTATTAAAATGTCGACAACTTCACTCTCAAGCATCCCTAACGCCGTTTCGGCTTCAGGGGCTTCTTTAACAGAATATTTATTACGCTCTAAAATCATTCTTTCAAGCTTTCGAGTCGCAACATCATCTTCGACTAATAGTATTTTGACTTTTTTTTCCAAAAAAGGAAAACCATTTTAATTATTTTTGATTTACACCTCATATATTTATCGCTTTATGTATTTAAATCTTTAAATATTATAATCCTAAATCGTTTACGGCAAAATTTTCTTTCTTGAATTAGAGCAAGAAACGGGTGGAAAAATATGACACTAATAGGTATCTTTTCGATGCATAAGAGGAAAATCAAAATGAAACAATCTTTTAGTACTTTGAATGAAGACTATAATAAAATTGAAAAAGCAATAAATTACATCGACCAAAATGTTACACAGCAACCAAGCTTAGAAGAAATTTCAAAACACATTCATCTTAGTGAATTTCATTTTCAACGTCTATTTAGTCGATGGGTTGGCGTAAGTCCCAAAAAGTTTTTGCAGTTTTTGACCAAGGAACACGCAAAGAAACTACTCGAGAACTCTAACAACGTATTACAGACAACCTATGAAACGGGTTTATCCAGCCCTGGCAGATTACATGAACTATTCGTAAACTTTGAAGCAGTTACACCTGGTGAATACAAAAACTGGGGAGAAAGTTTAGATATAGAATATGGCTTTCACCCGACACCTTTTGGAGAGGCGTTACTTGCTGTAACCAAGAGAGGAATCTGCAAATTAGAATTCACGCAAAACAATAATACTGCTAATGCAATTAAAAGCTTAAAACAGGATTGGCCCAAAGCAAATTTCACTGAAAGCACAGAAACAACAGGGAAATACATTGAAGGCATTTTTAATACAGAAAAAAGAAAAAACATGCCACCTCTATATTTATTTGTAAAAGGAACAAATTTCCAAATAAAAATTTGGGAAGCTCTTCTTAAAATCCCTTATGCTAATATAGTCTCCTATTCGGATATTGCAACATATATCAAAAAACCAAAAGCTGTAAGAGCAGTAGCTAATGCTGTCGGGAAAAATTCAATACCTTTTCTCATTCCCTGTCATCGCGTAATCAGAAAATTAGGAGATTGGGGGGGCTACAGATATGGTACTGCTAGAAAAAAAGCGATCATTACCTGGGAGCTAACAGATCGATAAACTTTTGAATATTGGGATTATCTCAACTCATATCATCTTGAGAATTTACTGCTCTTACAATCTCCGTTTCGCTTTTTTCGCTAGGTTGCTTCGCGACCTTTCGGGACACACTTTCACAACTCCAAACTAAAAACATTAGGTCAATTATGACAAAGGCAACCAAAGCCGTATTTTTTTTGAATGGTGTTATACCTACATTCATTTTTATCTCCGCAACTGTCAAATACTTATTTTCGTAAAACGAGAGAGAGAATTTCAAGAGTTAATATATTTAATACAAGCTGAAAAAAATTAAATTCCTTGAAAGGAGACAAACACATTTAAACTGGAATTATTCGTAATGCAAAAACTTTAGAGGGTAGACTCGACAAAATAAAAGTCGGGCAAAAAGACTTACTGATAAAAAAGTTTAATACGCTTCCCGAGAAATCGCATATTTTCTAATTTTGAATCTTAGCGTGGCTTCCGGAATTCCAAGCAACTTTGCAGCTTTCACCTGATTACCTGCAAACTTCCCAAGTGCTTTCTTAATTAAAAAAACCTCTACATCCGATATCACGCTATTTAAATTTTTAATCTCCATAAAGTCAAGTGGGTGACGTTTTATTTCAAACGGTAGATATTGGCTTGCAAGTTCACCATTAGAAGACATCACTATCAAGTTTTCCACGCAACTTTTAAGTTCACTAATGTTTCCATTCCAATCGTATTCCAAGATAGATTCAAAAATTTCAACTGGAACCGCAGGCACATCCAAGTTGTGTTCAACACAATATTGCTTCAAAAAACAGATAAATAGTTCAGGGATATCTTGCTTTCTTTCTTTTAAAGGTAGAGCTGCAATAGTTAATGCCTTAAGGTCATAATAGAAATCTTTCCTGAAAACGCCCATTTCGACTGCTGACACTAAACTTTCATCGCATGAAGATATTATACGCATATCGCTGGATATATTTTCCTCTCCACCAATTCTTCTATATTTCCTTTCGGAAATCAGGCGCCATAAATCAGCCTGATACTCTCGTGGAATATCAGAAATATTTTCCAAATACACGACCCCTTTATTTGCCCTTTCAATCAAACCAATTATTCGCACAATTTTATTATCCGCACTGGTTTCATATCCGAAAAGTTCTTTTTTCCCAACAGTATGTCCAAGAGCTGAGCAATTAATGACAACAAATGCACGATCTTTCCTTGAACTCAATTCATGAATTCTGCGCGCAATAAATTCCCTTCCGGTTCCTGGCTCACCCACAATTAGTATATTTTTGTCTACTTTTGCGTAGTTCTGAATTGCTCTGTTTATTTTTTTTGCATGCGGACTATTACCAACATAAGAATTGGGTCGACCACTTTTAACATCTAAGCTAATCATTTCACTTCCCTTAATTTACTACGGTTTTTTGAAGACAATAAATTACCGCTGCTAAGTCGTTTTTGATAGAGAGCAGATATGTAGAAAAAGAGTACTATAATTGCAAAAGTAACGGCTGCAATATTCAATTTCAAAAACAAGGAAATTTCTAAATAATTCAAACTAAACACAAAGGATAAAATAACGAAACCAAAAATATTTTTCCGTAAAACCAAGTATTGCCTAATTGTTGTTAAGAATGATTGGGCCAAACTATTTCTTTTCCTCTTTATTGGAATTCCCCATTTGTTCCCATCAACTACAATACAATCATAGAATTGTCCAAAATCAGAGTACACAAAATTAACTTTCCTGAATAAAATGACTATAAACATTATCAATATTGTAAAAAGAACATATTGGCTTAAATAAAAAAGTTTAATGTGATAAAGAACGCTAAATATATCCACAATATCCAAAAGACACAAAATGAAAAAGCACACCATTAGGGCGTTAACATACTCCCCAAGAGAATTTTCTTCTTTATATAAGAGTATTGCATATGCGCAAATAAGGGAGAAAGAGAAAAATGTGAATTGCAATTGACTTTGATCAAATATCGTATAATCAAATCGCTTGGTAGTAATGTCAAACAAATAGTTTTTGTCTAAAAAGTAAGGACCGAAGTGCCAGATAAAAACTGGCATTAAAATCAACAAAGCTATCAAGTAATTCTGAATTGTGCTGATTCCACGAAATACAAAACGTACACAAATATATATAATTGATATACTTAATAGAAAGCCGAGTAGAATACTTCTGTACTGAAAAATATAGTTTGCCAACTGATCATTTTCTATCCATGCACCTTTTCCAATAAAAGAATTTAGAAAACTTAAACTATAAATCAGACTATATGCTGCCAAGTTTATAAAAATTGCTTTATTATTCACTTCCTTGCGAACAATAATAACGCATTGTAAAAATATAAAGAAAAAAAGCGAGTAGTTTACCCACGTCATAAAATGGGTTATATAATTCGGGACTTGTGAGATCAGGCTTAAAAAGAGGACAAAGCCTAACCAAAGGTTAAGTATTTTGAAGTATTGAGATGTGTTTACATTTAACATAAAAATTGCCCGAACAGCTAACGAATTATGTAACTTACAAAAACAACATTAAAAATACAACCGAAATTAGCTCAACTCAAACCTAACTACTAACTGGAGGCCGTGGTGTCGGGTCAATGTTGAACTCTCCGAATTGTCCACTAACCGGTGGTCGTGGTGTTGGGTCAATATTGAACTCTCCAAACTGTCCAACAACCGGTGGCCGGGGTGTCGGGTCAATGTTGAACTCTCCAAACCGTCCACTAACCGGCGGCCGTGGTGTCGGGTCGATGGCGAACCCTCCAAATTGCCCACTAACTGGTGGCCGGGGTGTCGGGTCAATATTGAACTCTCCAAACCGTCCACTAACTGGCGGCCGTGGTGTCGGGTCGATGGTGAGTTCAGCCAAATTCACAGCTATAGGTGGTCGGGGTGTCGGGTCAATATTGCATTCCTTTTTCAAAAAGGCTGCAGGGGGACGTGGTGTCGGATCAATTCTTCGTTCAAAAGTAGTTGAATGCAAAGATGCATCATTTAAATCAGTTAAACCAACCTTTAATAAAAAATGAACAATTTGTCCACTATTTTCAGCGGATGTATACCCAACAACAAATAGTGGATACATTAAAAATGTTATGACGTAAACGAACAGTTTATTCTTCATGATTATCCTCCTTACAAATTAGTGTGAAGATAACTGTTCGGGCACGTTCTAATTTAAAGTTTTTTTAACAAAAATAAATATAAAAATATAGATATTTCATAAATGTCATCATCCTGGGTAATAACTATCTACCTTTAGAAATTGTAAAAATTAATCTGCAGCTTTAATTTTTTTCTATCAAACTAACAAGCTCTATATGTGGTGTCATGGGAAACATATCTACCGGTTGAACTTTTATCAATTTGTAGCCACTTTCGCATATTAATTTAAGATCTCTCGCAAAAGTTGTGGGGTTACAGGAGACGTAAACTATTTTTTGAGGAGACAGTTTTACAACCATTTCAACTACATCCTCATGAAGACCGGGTCTGGGAGGATCGATTATCAAAATATCCGGTAAGCCAATCTTTTGGGCAACATCAATTTCGAGTGTATCTTTCAAGTCCCCTGCTATAAATGAACAATTGGAAATTTTGTTTAAGTCAGAATTTTTATTTGCATCTTTAACTGCATCTGCAACTATTTCAAACCCAATTACTTCTTTTACCTTATTTGAAATATAAAGCGAAATTGAACCAGCGCCGGCATAAAGGTCATAAACAATTTCATTTCCTGAAAAATCAGCAAATTCGGTGATTTTTGAGTATAGCAGCCCAGCTCCACTGGTATTGGTTTGAAAGAATGAATTTGCAGAAATCTGATAGAAATTCTCACCAATTTTTTCATTGATAACTCCTGAACCGTGTAACACGATCTCCCTTTCGCCCAAAGCAACTTCAGCCTTCCGATCAGTTATATTTTGAACAATCGTTGTAATTTCAGGAAATTCCGTCACTAATATCTTTACTAAACTCTGAATAAAATCATCACATTTACCCTGACTGGTAGTTACAAAATTCACAAGCATCTGCCCGGTACTTTTCCCCTCCCGGATGACAAGATGTCGCCAAAATCCGATATGATCTATCGTGCTATAAATCGGCATTTCAGTTTCTAAAACAAATGCCTTCACCCGATTCAAAATGTCAACACACAATTCAGACTGCAAATAACATTCGTCAATATCGAGTATTTTGTCATATCTTCCGCGGACATGCATCCCCAACGCAAAATCTTTTGGCTTCATAATACTATCATCATCAATTTCCAACTTAGTTACCCATCGATTTCTGCCAAAAGAAAACTCCATCTTATTGCGATAAAAGTATTTATCAGGCGAAGCAATGGTTTCAAAAACCCGGGGATCAGGGATTCCGCCAATATGTTGAATGCTTTCAATTAC
This sequence comes from Candidatus Zhuqueibacterota bacterium, assembly GCA_029262035.1. Lineage (GTDB taxonomy): Bacteria > Zhuqueibacterota > Zhuqueibacteria > Oceanimicrobiales > Oceanimicrobiaceae > JAJDAE01. Next base: position 2,757 of record JAJDAE010000268.1, on the reverse strand, counting down.
CTGCAAACGTTTTTGCTCCAATTGAACATTGTATGCAAGGTTTTGAAAACGGCAACCACCACACTCACCAAAATGAAAACATTTTGGTTGAACCGAATCTTTCGAGTTTTCCAGAATCTCCAATACACGCGCTTCGGCAAACCCCTGCCGTTTACGAGTGATTCGTACTTTTACTTTTTGACCGGGAATTGCATTTTCTACAAAGATCACGTAGCCATTCAGTTTAGCAATGCCTTTGCCGCCAAAAGCAAGCTTATCAACTGAGACTTCGTATTCCTGGCCACGTTTAATTGGTGTTGTATTTTCTACTTCCATACAATACTTCGTCATCAAAACTCATAAATTCTTTTTGCGGAAACGTAACGTTCCTGATAATATTTGCTATTGATGTTGGATACGACGACCCCTCTTTTTGTACTTGCGTGTACAAAACTCGAATCAGCCAAATATATTCCTACGTGAGAAATGCCTCTCGCGCCAACATTTTTAAAGAAGACAAGATCCCCAAATGTCAATGCACTTCCCTCAGTTTTCTTTCCAAAGTCGAACAATTGTTTAGCATTATGCGGCAGCTCAATATCGACTGAATTTTCAAAAACAGTTTTTACAAAGCCGGAGCAATCCATACCCGAACTCGTACTTCCGCCCCATTTATACCGCACACCCAGATAATTTTCAATTTGCTGTATTAAATACTTACCCTCATTTGAGGATACTTTTACAAGCTTCTTGACATTGACTCTTTTCGATGACTTTTGTGTCTTAATGGTTTTATTTTTACTTGTATAACGGGGCTTTGACTTTAAACCGATACATCCCACCATGGCGACACAAATAATTAAGGGAAAAAATATTCTATAAATCATTATATTAATTCTTTACTGGCAAAGTTACAGAACCATTTGCCATCACATAATAACTAAATGTGTCGGGAAGATATTGCTCAGCTTTTTCCCAACCATCCTCTAGAGTTGAAACCGGATGTAATCCCATTTTTTTCACTTGAGCTGACGGCAAAGTCGAACAAAGAATGATATTGGCACGCTTACTTTTCATAATTGCAGAAAGCGCTGTAGTACCATTTAAAGTATAATTTTCAGCGAGTTCCCTCACAAGATTATCATAATCATTCCATTCAAACCAATCCATAAATGTTTTGGAGCCAATGCCCTGAGCACATTCGGCCAACATCAAAATAACCCCGCCTTCTTTTAGAGCTTGAAAAGCATTTTGGAGCGACTTGTGCGCCTGAATAAAATTAATATCCTTTGGAAAGCCGCCACAACTTACAACAACCAGGTCAGCTTTTTCTTTAATCTGAACTTTAAAAATTTCATCTACAAAAGCACACGCTTTTTTATGGGTGGCAAATAGCTCACCACCAAAAACCTTAACAACTTGCCCTTTTTCATTCAAGACGGTTTCTAACAACAAGTTAACATCAATCTTGGTTAACGACTCCTGAAAATCTTTTTGCAGAGGGTTATCTAAAAAGCCGGCTCTGCACTCAGGATGAATTCCGCCCTCTTTCCGGCTAATCGTTAAAGCATGATTTTTTCTGATGGTTTCATAACCCGCACAACCGGGTACAATCATCTTAGGGCCACCGCCAAAGCCGGCAAAATAGTGATGGATAGCGGTGCCAACAATAAGAATTTGCCGGGCATCAACCACCTTTTTATTAACATAGACCGGTGTTCCAAAACTGGTTTCCCCCATATAAACCAGGTTCGCCTGGTCGTATGCATCATGTTGCAGCACAGTATAATTTTCAGGAATTTCCTGCCCGAGAATATGGGCAATTTCGTTAGGCTGATTTGCATCGTGGGAGCCATTTGCCAACAGGAAAGTAATTTCCGTTTTTTTGACACCCAACTGTAGCAACTCATCCAGAATTACCGGCATAAACTCTTTAGCGCCACAATTTCTGGTTTTGTCCGGAATTACAATTAGGGTTGGTTCAGCATTAATTTGCTTTTCAAACTGTTCCCGTACGACAGCTTGAACCAAAGCAGCAGAAGACTGTTGGGGCTTTATTCCCTTAGGCGTGAGTTCTTGTAAGAATCCGACTTCAGGCAAATCAAGTTGTAGTTTTTTGCGTCCGTAAGAAAGAGTGAAATTCATTTCCCCCTCAAAAAAAAAATAGTTAAGTTGAATACAAATAATGCTTATAAATATAAATGTCAACGCCTTTTTACAAACCAAGTTCTTATTTTGAACACTGTTTCGAAAAGTTACGCTCAAGTAATATCTTTTTTAAAACTCAGAAAAAATTGAATCATAAAAAACAAGAACTTACATAGAGTGTCAAATAATATTAGTCTGGCATGAAATTGGCATACTAAATTTCGATGATTACTATTCGAACCAACTGCGGAGACTAATTTGACAAACATCATCCTACTGGGCGAACACATCAGTGACGATTCGGTGCTTTACAAGATTAAAAACTCACCTAAATTTAACATTCAACAAATCAAACCCAAAAACATTCAAAAATTGAAAAAAGAAAAAAACGCTGACTTTGTTATGTGTGCAGGTAAAATCCAAGTCAATTCAGATGGAGAATACTTTATAGAATTATAACAAGCACTTGACCAAAAGTGCAATTATAGTTACTTTCGGGTGCCTAACAGGAACGTTTAAAATACCTCATGCCTGAAACTTTTTTATTCTGCGCTCTTTCAGCGGTTGTAATTTATGGCAGCATAATTTTACTTTTGCTTGCTGGTTTTTTTAGAATTAAAAATCAGACGA
>JAJDAE010000267.1 GCA_029262035.1 Candidatus Zhuqueibacterota bacterium | reverse complement strand
AGTTTCCCGATATGAAAGTTACATATAATTGGCTTAAAGAGTACGTTGAATTTGACTACACGCCTGAGCAGTTGGTTGAAAAACTAACTATGATCGGGCATGAAGTAGATGACCTTTTAAAACAAGAAGCGGAGTTCGAAGGGGTTGTTGTTGGACATGTCTTAAAAAAAGAAGCCCATCCTAACGCCGACAAACTATCGTTGTGTGAGGTAGATGTTGGTAATGAAAAGTTAAGCATTATTTGCGGTGCACCAAATGTCGCTGTCGGCCAAAAAGTACCGGTTGCAGTAAATGGCGCTAAATTGCCCGGCGGTTTTAAAATCAAAAGAACCAAGATTCGAGGAATTGAGTCTAATGGAATGATTTGTTCAGAGTCTGAATTAAAGCTATCCAACCGCGCTGACGGAATTATGGTTTTGGAAAATACGCTTGAACCCGGTACTGATTTTAAGAAGTTAGTAAGCAAGGTTGATTTTTTAATCGATATTGACGTTACCCCAAATCGTCCGGACTGTTTTGGTGTTATCGGAATTGCAAGAGATATTGCCACTTCAGCCAACACCGAAATGACCAAGCCCGAGGCAGTCCCGAATGAGTCTGATAGAGATGTAGGCGATTTTGTTAAAGTAAATATTTTGGACAAGGAAAAATGTCCTAGATATTCTGCGCGATATATTGAAAATATTAAAATAAAACCTTCTCCCTTATGGTTAGTACAGCAATTGGAGAGTGTTGGGATTCGCTCAATTAATAATGTTGTTGACGTTACGAACTATGTGATGGTGGAAACAGGGCAGCCGTTACATGCCTTCGATTATAAGTTTGTTGAGGGTGGAGAGATTAACGTACGTTGCGCTAAGGATGGGGAAAAATTTACAACCCTGGATGAAAAAAAACATAAGTTAAATCCTGAAGCTTTGCTTATTTGCGACAAAGAAAAAGCTGTTGCCCTGGGTGGTATTATGGGCGGGCTTAATTCCGAAGTTAGCGCTGACACAAAATCGGTGCTTCTTGAAAGCGCCTATTTTAATCCCAAAAATATTCGTCGAACTTCCAAGCATCTGTCTATTTCTACTGAATCCTCTAAAAGGTTCGAGCGAGGTGTTGATCCTAATGGCGCACTTTACGCATTAAATCGAGCTGCAGGCCTGATTGTAAAACTAGGAGAGGGTGATGTTGCAAAGGGATGTATCGATGCATATCCGGCCGAAATTGGGCCAATCAAGATTAAACTTAGAACCGAGAGAGTGGAACTTCTGTTGGGTATTAAAATACCGGCAAGTGAAATTAAGTCGATCTTGGAAAGATTAGATTTTGTTGTAGTGGGCGAAAATGAGTTTACCGTTGAAGTCCCAACCTTCCGTCCTGATGTCACTTTGGAGGCAGACTTAATTGAGGAAGTTGCCAGGATTTACGGTTTTGATAATATTCCTGCTGATACAAGCTGCTTTGTGGAGCAAGACGAGCCCAAGGATGATGAAGAGTATTTTGTTCAAAAGTTAAAACAGATGATGATTTCTTTCGGGTTTTCCGAGGCGGTTACTTTTGACCTTGTTTCACCTGATATGGCCACTTCATTTTTAACTGAAGGAGAGCCTGTAAAGTTAATAAACCCCTTGAGCGAGGAAATGGCTGTATTAAGGTCAAGCCTGATTCCATCCCTGCTAAACTCCGTAAGGTGGAATATTAATCGGGGTGAAAAAAATCTAAAATTATTTGAAGTTGGTACCAAGATAAAAAGACTGAATGGAAAGAATATTGAGGCCGCAACCATTACGGGTGTTATGACGGGAAAATTAGTCGAAGACACCTGGAAAAATAAATATCAGGCTGGGGATTTTTATGATTTAAAAGGGATTGTTCAGCGTTTAGTACACGGTTGCAGAATACAGAAAGTTAACTTTGGTACTTTTCGTAGTGAATTTGTTACAGGTAAAGCATTATCAGTCAAGGTTGGAGAACTCAAACTTGGACATTTTGGAGAATTAAATTTTAATATTTTAAAATCTTTTGCTATTGATCAATCCGTTTTTTATTTTGAAATATTATTGGACGATTTAAGAAACGCAGCTCAGGCGGATATCGCTTTTACGAGTATTCCAAAATTTCCATCAGTCATTCGGGATTTAGCCGTTGTACTAAGAAACGAAGTTGCATCCGAGAATTTGGTTGAAGCAGTTACAAGTGAAGGTGGTAAACTCTTGAAGGATGTTCAGGTATTTGATGTATTTAAAGGTAAACAGCTTGGAGAAGGACTCAAAAGTATTGCACTAAATCTCACTTTTAGTTCTATGGAAAGAACATTGACTGAAGTAGAAATTGATAAAAGAATCGATAGAATATTAAAAAGTTTAAAAGCTGAATTTTCAGCCGAGTTAAGAAGTTAACAGAAGGTAAGAGTTAATTGGATATTGAACAACTTGACATATTAGAAAAAAAAATTGCACAGGCTGTTGGACTTATTGAGCAGCTTAAAGTTGAGAATCAAAAACTACAAAGCGATACGAATCAATTCCAATCTGAGCTTGATTCAAGGGATCTGGTTATAAAACAGTTGAAAGAAGAAAATCAGAATCTTAAGCTAATGCAGAACAGTTCTGTATTGGAAAAAGAAAAAGAAGAAAAGATACGCAGTAAAGTTGAACAGATGTTAAGTAAACTCGATGAGCTTCAATATTTATAATACTGTTTTAAAGGTTGACAATTTGTATAGAAGTTCTTAATTATTATATATATAAATAATATATGTAAGTGGTAATTGTTAATGAGCCAAGAAGGTGGAGTTTTAAAAATCAATATTTATGGCACTGAATATCCTATTAAAAGTGATAGTGAAGCCGATACAGAGTATATTCATCAAGTTGCCGAATATGTTGATCAAAAAATGCGGGAAATCGACCATAATACACAATCAAAATCTTCATTAAAAATCGCTATTTTGGCGGCATTGAATATCGCCGATGAGTTGTTTCAGGAAAAACAAAACAAAAATGTACCTACTGATAATGATAAAACCGGGGCAAGAATAAATTATCTATTTGAAGCTTTAGATAAAGCACTGGCAAGCGATAAGTAAGATAAGGATTGTGTTATTTAGTATTTCCGCTCACCTTCAAACCATTTATTACCCTTTATATAAAATTTGGCTAACCACTGCCTGAGTTTTTGTTGCATTCAATTTGTTTTTGCAACTAAAAATGTTCTGGTATTCTGATGTTTTTGTTTTAGGTGAATGATACCGGTAGTGGCATAAAATCATGGAGCTTCCAATGAGTGGGTCGTGGATTTTATTATTAATTTCAGGGACTGTTGTTGGTTTTGTAATAGGCTGGGTATTTAGACAATTTCTTGGCCAAAAGAAGTTATCAAAAGCAACTCAGTTTGCTGAAAAATATATTGAAGATGCAAAAGCTGAAAGTGAAAATGTTAAAAAAACCAAGTTACTTGAAGCTAAAGAAGAAGCATTTCAACTAAAACAAGAAATTGAAAACCAAGTCAAAAATAAACAAGGTGACCTGCAGCGACAGGAAAAACATTTATCAAACCGTGAATTAAATCTCGATCGAAAAGTTGATGTTTTAAATAAAAAAGAAAATGCTCTAAATCAACTGGAAAACAAATTAAAGATAAATGAAGAGCAACTAAAAAAGCAAGAAGTTGAGTTTGAAAGATTAGTTGATGAAGAGAACAAATGTTTAGAGCAAATCTCAGGTTTAACAACTGAGCAGGCCAAAGAAATTCAAATGAAAAATATGCTCGAAAGAGCAAAAGAAGAGACCTCACAGTCTATTCATGAAATGCGGGAAGAAGCAAAAAAGCAGGCAGATACCGAAGCAAAAGAGATCATAATGCAAGCCCTGCAACGTAGCCCGATCAACCACATTGTAGATACAACTGTTTCTATTGTCAAGCTTCCGGATGATGAGATGAAAGGCCGGATTATTGGACGGGAGGGAAGAAATATTCGTGCCTTCGAAAGTGCGACCGGCATTGAGGTGTTAATTGATGATACTCCCCAAACAGTAGTTTTGTCAGGGTTTGATCCCATTCGTCGTCAAGTAGCAAAACAATCCATGGAAAAATTGATTTACGATGGCAGGATACACCCCGGAAGAATCGAGGAAGTTGTTGAAAAAAGCTATCAGGAAATTAAAGAAAAGATGGCTGAAATAGGGGAGCAGACGCTGCATGAAATTGGTATCCATGGTGTTGAGCACGAGTTGCTCCGTTTGCTTGGTAAACAACAGTACAGAGTGACTTACGGCCAGAATCTACTTCAGCACTCCAAGGAAGTGGCTATGCTGGCGGGTGAAATGGCGTCTTTGCTTGGGCTTGATAGTACCCTTGCAAAAAGAGCCGGTCTTTTCCATGACATAGGGAAAACTGCTGAAGATTATAGCAACGCACCTTTTTATGAAATCGGAGTGGAGCTTGCAAAAAAATTCGGCGAAAACGAAGTAGTACAAGAAGTAATCAGAAGCCAAGGTACTTCCAACGATACCACTGGAATTTTTTCACCGATTACGATTCTTGTTAAAATTGCGAATGGTATTTCAGTTTCCAGACCCGGTGCACAAAAGGAAATGCTTGAAAACTATGTAAAACGAATGCATAAGTTAGAAGAAATTTCCAAATCATTCACGGGTGTTGTCAGCGCTTATGCTATTCAAGCGGGCAAAGAAGTTCGCGTTATTGTTGACTATACGACAGTTGATGATAAAAAAGCGCGGGGTTTAGCAGACAGTATTGTCAGTAAGCTTAAAAAAGAGATGGAATTTTCCGGGCAGCTCAAAGTTTCTGTTATTCGAGAGTTTCGTGCAGTCGATTACGCAAAATAAAAGATAACGCCAAGATAATGAATCCTCAAAATTCAGATTTTAAAATTTTATTTATTGCAGATATTGTTGGTAAGCCCGGCCTTGAAATACTTACAAAACTTTTACCCACTATAAAGGAAAAACATAAAATTGATTTTTGTATTGTCAATGGTGAAAATGCTTGTGAAGGTAAGGGGCTAACGGTAAAGCTTGCACGAATCTTTTTTAATCTTGGTGTTGATGTAATTACAAGTGGAAATCATATTTGGAATAATCGGGATATTTTCGATATGATGAAAACCGATCCTCGCATTTTAAGGCCTTTGAATTACCCCGAAAGTAATATTGGTAAAGGCTCCACGGTGATTGAAGTCAATGAGAACATCAAAGTGGCAGTTCTCAATCTACAGGGGAGAACTTTTATGTTTCCGATTGACTGCCCTTTTCAAAAAGGGGATGAGGAAGTCAGAAAATTACGAAAATCTACAAATATCATTTTCGTTGATTTTCATGCCGAAGCCACTGCGGAAAAAATTGCACTTGGGTGGTATTTAGATGGCAGGGTTAGCTGTGTTGTGGGCACACACACACACGTTCCAACTGCCGATGAAAGGGTTCTACCTAACGGGACAGCATATATTACAGATGCGGGCATGACTGGCCCCTTTGACTCGGTAATAGGTTTAGATAAAGATTTAGCAATTAAACGGTTTATAAAGCAGACGTATGTCAGATATAAACCCGCGACAGAAAATATAAGATTATGTGGTGTTATTGTAGCGGTTAATCCAGACACCGGTAAAGCAAATTCAATTGAAAGGGTAAATTTACCTTAATGGCAAACCTTATTGATGGTAAAAAAATTGCCATGGATATTCAGGCTGAACTTAAAATCATAGTTAAGGATTTAAAAGTTGTCCCTTGCCTTGCCGTGGTGCTTGTTGGCGAAAATCCTGCTTCACAGGTTTATGTTCGCAGCAAAGCCAGAACCGCCAATGATCTTGGAGTTAAATCTGAGACGATTTATTTGCCCAAAGAAACGACTGAACTTGAACTGCTTGAACAAATTAGCAAGCTCAATAATGATGACTCTGTACACGCTATTTTAATCCAGCTTCCTTTACCTGCCCAAATTAAGGAAGGTACAATTTTGAATGCGGTTAGTCCCAAAAAAGATGTTGATGGTTTCCATGCTGTCAATCGTGGAAAGTTGTTAATAGGCGAAGATACTTTTATTCCCTGTACACCTGCGGGAGTTCAGGAAATGTTAGTGCGTAGTCATGTTGAAATTCCCGGGAAACATGTGGTAATCGTGGGACGTAGCAAAATTGTTGGATTGCCTTTGGCAACTATGTTCGCTCAGAAACACAAACATGCGAATGCAACAGTTACCGTTTGTCATACAGGGACAGCAGACCTGACCGCTATCACTTTGCAGGCAGATATTTTAATCGCAGCAATTGGGAAACCTGAAGCGATTAAGGGTAGTATGGTTAAAGAAGGTGCCGTTGTGATTGACGTCGGGATAAACCGGGTGGAAGAGCCAAGTTCTGAAAAGGGGTATAAACTTGTTGGTGATGTCGAATTTGATGAAACAGCAAAACATGCCTCTGCAATTAGTCCCGTTCCCGGCGGTGTGGGGCCAATGACCATTGCTATGCTGATGAAAAATACTGTAAAAGCCGCCCAAAATTCTATGCGCCAGTAGCTCAACTGGATAGAGCGTCGGCCTCCGGAGCCGAAGGTTGGGGGTTCGAATCCCTTCTGGCGTACTAACTTAACTGTATAAAAAACAGTAGTTAAGTTTGCTGAAAAGTGTCTCCTTTTTTATACCATAATCACGCAAAATAGGGCAGTTTATAGCAGGAAATATTGCCAAAGATTTTTTGGAATTTATTTATATTTACATGTTTTTAAACTGAAAGCAGCAAGAGATTTGCAAGCCTAATTGAAACGCCGGCTTCCCAAGCCGAAGGTCGCGGGTTCGACTCCCGTCATTCGCTCTAAGTTAAGTTTAATATTATCAATATGAAGGCTTCGTTGTATACGAGGCCTTCTGGTTTTGGAATATGTGAAAAATGGGACAAATAAGACAAATTTTATCGGCAATTTATCGGCAAGAATTTTATGCTATCGGGGTTATTTCAGAAGCTAAATCGAATTATATTTGGGGATCAAGGGGGGCTGGTTCAAATCCAGTCACGCCGACAATGTGTAAAGGGTTTGTAAATACGTATTCAAAAAGGTGTTTAGCCCTTTTTTTTGTGCCTATTTCAGACTTTAAGGATTTATCCCAAAGGGTACAGAAGTGTATCAAATGGTATTTAATTGGGCACAACTTGAGCACTGTGGAAAAATGAGTGCAGGTATTTGTAATAGTTGTACCAACTTCTATGACAGTGGACTCATAATCCATTGGTCCGGGGTTCGAGTCCCTGAGGGCCCACAAGACGAAGTTGGTTATTACAAAAAAAGGTTGCTATTTTAGCAACCTTTTTTTGTTTCTCTATTTAAGATTTAGTGATAAGTTTTCCTAATCCCCCAGTTCATCCCTTCATCACCAAACAGTACATTGTTACTTTTACTAAAAGTCTTTCCGAGGTTATGTTTTTTGCTCAAAAAACATAAAATAAACCAGCTTGATTTCCCAGGAAAAC
>JAJDAE010000266.1 GCA_029262035.1 Candidatus Zhuqueibacterota bacterium | reverse complement strand
ATAGTTTTTTACTATCATTCATGCAGTTTTGTAGTCACGATAACATTTATCAATAAATTGCTGTGGCACCTTCGCCCTTTTTCTTTCTTTGTAGTTAAAAAAAACAGTGCCGGTTTTCACGCGGGCAATTTCTTCCTTTGTTTTCGTACTGGTGAAGCGATATAAAAAAGCACACCCGTAGCGTGTAAAATCAGCAGTCGTAATATCGATAGAAATTACGTCGCCTAAAAACCCTTCACTACGGTACATAATAGCCGCATCGTACATAATTAACCCGACATCATCAGCGATATTTAGTTCTGTGAAGTTGTAGTGGTTTAAATATCGTATGCGGGCTTCATGAGCCATGGCAAGCACGCGGTCATTGCCTAGGTGCCCGCCGTAATTGATGTCACTCACCCGGATTGTTATGTTGGTGGAAAATTGAAAGTTTTCCGGCATTCTGAGTTTTATTCTGGCCAATTTATTTCCTTCTGTTTTATCTGAATGAACTGTGTTAGAACTTTCCTTATAACGGCATATTACTTTATCTTCATGCTGAACATTGTCGAAACAAACCTGAGTTTACGTCAACTTATTATATCACCCTTCGACTCCGCTCAGGATGAAGAGAGGGCTGATGTCTAACTGTTGTTGTCTAGCGTTAATTTAACACATGCCGCTTCTTCACTATTTCGGATTAGCAAATAGGGGGAAGGGAAGGCCGGCGTATTCCACGTTTTGCCTTCTATCGCCTTGAATAAAGCGACCTCCTCAAAAGCATCAGGTTGCGCCTTGACCAAAGCAATTTCACCTCTTTCTGTTGAGATAAGCAGAATGTCATCAATAAGCAGCAATTGTCCATGTCCGTAGCGTCCTCTTTTCCAAACCCGCTTGCCGTTCTTTAAGTCAAGGCAGGCGAGGATGCCGTCGTCGAGTCCGTAAATGTAGCCGTTTCGGTGAACCACGTTTGTGAACTTTGCCTTCATGCGCTTGCTTTCCCAGATTAACTCCGGGGCAAATCCGTTATCCGTTTTCTTTATTTCAAAAAACTTACTGCCAACGCCGTAGCTTGTGGAAGCGAAAATGTACTTGCCGTCAATGACCAATGGTTGAGCAACTTTTTGTGTGTTGCCGCCACTCCAAAGGAACTCCCAGAATATTTGGCCATCCTGCTGCGAATGCGCAACAATATTTTTATCTGTAAAAACTAGTATTTGCGGCATGCCCAGAATTTGAGACATTTGCGGAGAACTGTATGCACGCCTGTCATTTCCGGCCTGCCAGATAATTTGTCCATTTCTTTTGTTGTATGAAATGACTGAAGTATTGCTTGTTCCGCCAACCGCAGCTACGACCATACTATCTACCACAAGTGGAGAACAACTGTAGCCCCAATCGAGTATGTCCGCTTTGTTTTCTTCTATAATATTTCTTGACCAATATCGTTCACCTGTTTTTAAATCGAGACAATTCAAAATTCCGGTGGCACCAATTGTATAAACTTTGTCCCCAGAAATGGTCGGCGTAGCCCTCGGGCCATGGCCGCCCAAAGAAACATCATACTCCAGTTTGGCCTTGTCGGTGTGACGCCATATTAGCCGTCCGGTGGTTAATTGGTAACAAACTACCGTTTCAAGTTCATCCTGTTGTTCCTGGGTTACTGCATACGGTCCCTGCACAGCAAAAGATGACCAACCCTTACCAACAGGTTGTTTCCAGAGTAGTTGCGGGGGATTGTTTTTCCAGTCGGTATTTAGTCGGATATTCTGAATAACCGCATCACGATTCTCACCTAAAAACTGTGGGTAGTTCCGGTGCACTTGAGTTGTGTCTGATTGAATTGATTGACCGATTGATTCAATTTGCAGTAGTTCGGACTGTGTCCACCGAAATGAAAGTGTTGGCAATAAATCTCCGCTATACCCGTTAATTTCGAATAGAGTAAAAAAGGTAACGAGGACTGCCACTGAAATCACAAAATAATTTCTACGCTTCTTCCATTCCAATCCTGAAATTGTAATCAGCCAAATCAAAATCAAAATTACCGCGAGAGCCTGAGTTATAATTGTCATAAGAATTTTATATTGCCGTATGGCGTCGAAAAAATTCCAGGCATAGATGAGTGACGATATATCTAAAGCTGCGATTATATATAATGGCCAAATTCGAATTTGGGTTTTAGGCATGTTCGCTCCGTAGCATTTTATGAAATAAAGTAAACAGAATGTAAAAACTAATCAGGTTGAAATCAAGTGCAACGGAAATCTTCTCTAAAATGGAAAATTATTTAGGGTAAGAATTGGACTAAAAAAAACAGGCCGCTTTATAAAGGCGACCTGTCTGTAAAGATATAAGTGTTGTTTTATTCGTGGATAATTATTCTTTGAGTTGAAATCCCTTTGTTAACAAGATACGTCTTTATTGCTTTTGCTCTGGCGATTAGAAGTTTTCTATTCGTCTTTTTAGTATGTGTTGTCTTGCCAACGAGTTCGATTTGCTCGTTCGGGTTGTTATTCAGGAAGTTGTAAATGTTGTTTAACTGTACGGTTGAGCTGTTTAACAAAATGGCGGTACCTGGTTCAAACGAAATACCATTTGAAAAAGACTTTGAACCTGTTTGCTCTGACTTCGTTTTGGTTTTCGGTGGCAAATTGGTTTTCTCAATTTGTGTTATTTTCATTTTCTCCCGAGACGAACGATAATCCTTGAAATGCTTTCTACCGGTACCAGCGCTACCACTGACATCGAAATAGCGAACCAAGGCGACTGTGCCTTTAAAGAAACCATCATTGCTGCCATCTACTATCGCGTCCAGCCCATCGTTTCGGGTGAAACTGTAATTACCCATTGTATTAACTGCCCAATGCCTGCTTGCGGCTAACTCCATGCCAATACCTATTTGTATGGCTGAATCCCATCCTTTAAAAGAATGACCGGTTTTTGAAGAACGAATGAGGTTATTGTTTTCATCAGATGCCCAGTAATGGAAATTGGAGAAGCCGAGAGACAGAAAAGGATTGAATAAACTGTACGGCATTATAAAATAATTTGCAAACAAAGAGCTACTAAAGATTTCAGTTTTAATTGCATCCAGCCCGCTGGTCATATTGCCAAATGATGTGGAAGCGCCAATAGAAAAATTAGTGATAGGAGTATAGCGTAGGAGGAAACCACCTGTAAAACCTGCATTTGTATTTTTGATATCTCCACTTAATTTCGAGCCCCCAACCATAACGCCAATTCCGAGAACGCTATCGTTAAATTGCGCCTTAAGATTGAGACTGTATGTCAACGCAATTAAGACAGTTAAAGTTAATATTTTTAAGCGCATTTCTAAAACTCCTTGTATTAACTTATTTATGTTACTTAACAATTTTATCGTCATGTAGCGCTAAATTGTGAAGTAAAAAAACGTTGACATACAATGAAAAATATGTTACATTCGAAAAATTTTTCAAGGCTCATATAGAAATCATTTCGACCACTTTTATAGTTTGGAGGCTATTTTATGCAGGTAAACGAGCAGCGTCAAGGGGAAGTAATTGTTCTGTCATTAAAAGGAAAGTTGATGGGAGGCCCGGAGACTCAAGCTGTACATGACAAAGTGAAGGATCTCGCTGAAAACAAATTTATGAAAGTAGTTATTGATTTAGGGAAAGTAAAGTGGATGAATAGTTCAGGTCTTGGCGCTATTATGGGTTCACTCACGACCTTAAAAAATGCCGGCGGCGAATTGAAATTAGCCAATGTCACAGACAAAGTGAAAAGTTTGTTTATCATCACAAAATTGATCACTATATTTGAAACGCACAAAAGCGTAGAAGAAGCTGTAAAAAGTTTTGACTAATGAACTTTTTTTGATTTTGAGCTAAAATGTAGTTTTATTCAAAGCTTTGCGTAGCAAAGAACCGGGGGGATTTTCAAAGTCAGGTGTAATATCAATAAACAATTCTATTCTAGGGGATTCATATATATGTTTCGGAAACTGCTCGTCATTTCATTTGTTATTTTTCATACAATTGTTTTAAGTGGTCAAAATAAAACCCTGGATACTCCGCTTGAACCGGTGGTTATTTC
>JAJDAE010000265.1 GCA_029262035.1 Candidatus Zhuqueibacterota bacterium | reverse complement strand
CAGACAAAACATCTGACTTTCCCCTTGCATCTTAGATTTTAAATTGTAATTTACAGTTCCATTAATGGAATAATTTTTTTAAAAAAAGGAGAACCAATGAGCGTCATACTTGCAACCACCGTACCAGAGGAAGAAAGATAGTTCGTAGTTTTTGGGCTTTTAGTTTTATAAATTTTTACCATTTTTAGAAATCTCCATATCTACGAATATTCTTCCTTCCTTAATTTTTTCAATTTTACAATTTCAGGTTCATAAAATGAGTTTCATTTTTATGAAATCTTATGATGGATAATAATCTCTAATTTTAAAAGGTAACTCAAATGAGTACTACTATGAATCCGGAGACGCCTGTGGTTAATCAGGAACCATCGCAACGAGGGCGGTGGAAAGCGCTGTTTCGCGATATTCGTGAGGCTATTGGCGGCTCGCAACGGGATTTTACGGAAGGAAGTATCGGTAAAGCAATTTTATTACTCTCCATACCCATGGTTTTGGAGCTGGTGATGGAATCCGTTTTTGCTGTAGTAGATATATTTTTTGTATCAAAGTTGGGCGCGGAAGCGGTTGCAACTGTTGGTCTGACTGAATCAATGATGACAATTATTTATGCCATCGGAATCGGGTTTAGTATGGCTGCGACGGCAATCATCGCCAGACGTACCGGTGAGAAAAATTCTGAAGGTGCGGCCATCGCAGCGGTGCAGTCTATTCTGGTCGCTATTATTGTGTCCGTTCCATTTTTAGCGCTTGGTATTTTTGGCGCTAAATCTCTGCTTGCATTGATGGGAGCATCTCAGGGAATAATAGCAGAAGGTTACACCTACACCGCAATTATGCTGGGGAGCAATGTTTTTATAATGTTGCTGTTTATTATCAATGCCATCTTTCGTGGTGTTGGGGATGCTGCTGTAGCTATGCGTGCCTTGTGGCTGGCCAACATAATCAACATTATATTGGACCCCTGTCTTATTTTTGGTTTGGGATTCTTCCCGGAGCTCGGTATAAAAGGTGCAGCCGTTGCGACAACTATTGGACGAGGCACCGGTGTACTTTTTCAATTTTACATGTTGCAACGCAAAGGCGGACGAATTCATCTTGCAGCAAAGCATCTTAAACTGCAAACTGATGTGATGAAACGTTTGCTGCGTCTATCACTGGGGGGCATCGGGCAATTCATTATTGCAACGTCGAGCTGGATTGGTCTGGTTCGGATTATGGCGCAATTTGGCAGCGATTCGCTCGCCGGTTATACTATTGCCGTGCGCATCGTGATGTTTTCCATTCTGCCTTCGTGGGGTATGAGTAACGCCGCTGCCACTTTGGTGGGACAAAATCTGGGCGCAAAAAAGCCTGATAGGGCAGAGAAGTCGGTCTGGATTTCTGCAGTGATTAATATGTTTTTTCTGGTGGGAATCGGTGTTATATTTTTATTGCATTCAGAATTCCTAATCAGGATATTTACGAGTGAGCCTGCAGTGGTGGCAATTGGTGCGAAATGTTTGCGCTATTTTAGTTACGGCTACGTATTTTATGCTTACGGCATGATCATGACCCAGGCATTCAATGGCGCAGGTGATACCGCAACACCGACCAAAATGAATTTCGTTTTGTTCTGGCTGATTGAAATTCCACTCGCTTATTTTCTTGCCCTTAAATTTGACTACAGGGAGGTGGGCGTTTTTATCTCTATTATTGTTGCCGAATCACTACTTGGCGTTGTGGGCGTCATTTTATTCAAACGCGGCAAATGGAAAGAAAAAGTCGTTTAGCCTGAATCTCCTTTTTGAAGGGAGACAGGTTTTCGTTCGTCCGGAACGAAAAGCAGAGGGATGTTAATTCAGGAGTACTCATAGCCTCTGAATTTTAGGATGATAAAATAATTCAAAGTTAATTTATTTATGACTTCAAAGTCCCCTCCTTTGTCTTTAAGGAGGGGATTTAGGGGTGATTAAGAAGGAGATAAAACCAATGTCTAAGATAAAAATTTGGCACAACACCCGTTGCACTAAAAGCCGCCAAGGGCTGTGCTATTTAGAAGACAAGAAAATAGATGTTGAAATTTTTGAATACTTAAAAGAAACCATCGATCCCAAAGAGCTTGCTGGCATAATCAAAAACAGCGATCACCCGCTGGATGATTTTATCCGCAAGAATGAAGCGGAATACAAGAGCCTCGGGCTTGCAGATAAAAACCTGACCGTGGAAGAATTTGCTGACATCGCGGCCAAACATCCGAAATTGCTGCAGCGACCGATCATCATCAAAAATAATAAAGCTGTGATTGCCCGGCCAACGGAGAAAATTGCCGAGCTGTTAGGTTGAATCAATAATAATTTCTTTGTGACTTAGAGCCTTCGTGACAAAAAAAATGAATAACCTGAAGTAGGAAATAATATGAGTTGGATAAAAATCATTAATGTAAATGATGCCACCGGTCGGCTGCGAAAATTGTATGATCAAATAAAATCGCCGGACGGTCATATTGACAACATCCTCAAAGTTCATAGCCTCAGGCCAGCGACCTTGTTAGGGCATCTGTCTCTTTACAAGGCGGCCATCCACAGCAAACCGAATGCTTTATCGCCGAGGGAGCGTGAGCTTGTGGGCGTCTGTGTTTCTTTGCTGAACAAATGCGAATACTGTGTAAAACACCACACAGCCGGGCTTGCCCGCCATATCGGCAATGAAGCGCTGGCGCAAAAACTTGTGACTGCTTCTGTGTCAGAAAATGATGATGACGTTTTAACGGGTCGGGAAAAAGCGCTTTGTTTTTACGCTCGCAAATTAACTCAAACACCCGGGGCAATAATTGAACAGGATGTTAAAAATTTAAGTAAAGTCGGCTTTGATGACGGAGCGGTCCTTGACGTGAACCAAATCGTAGCCTATTTTGCTTACGCAAACCGTACCGTTCTCGGCTTAGGCGTTACCACGGACGGCGAGCCGTTGGGGCAACATCCGGATGAGGAGCGGGAAGATTTTCAGCATGGTTAAGCGAATACTCAGACCGAAGACAAATACTCATCTGCCACCCTGCTCTAAGTAGGGAAATGCTTATTTCTTTTTCTTGAGATTTAAGTAGCATCACCCAAAAATATTATCTATATTACCCGCTAATTTTTTTATATCATCAAATATGTAGGAGTTTGGTAACTTGGAAAAACTATCGGGCTGGAAAAGGTCCCATACTTGCGGAGAGTTGAAAAAAAAGGATGATGCTGCCGAAGCAATCCTGATGGGGTGGGTGCACAATCGAAGAGATCACGGCGGGCTGATTTTTATTGACTTGCGTGACAGGTACGGCCTGACCCAGGTAGTATTTGACCCCGACTTGTTAAACGACTTTCAAAAAGCCAAAGATTTACGCGGCGAATATGTAATTGCAATTAAGGGAAAAATTCGTAAGCGCCCGGAAGGTATGCATAATCCTAATTTGCCTACCGGTGATATTGAAGTGGCTGCCCATGAATTAAAAGTACTCAACAAGGCCAAAACCCCACCGTTTGAAATTGATGAAAATATCGAAGTTTCCGAAGAGCTACGTTTGAAATACCGGTATCTCGACCTGCGTACGCAGAACATGCAAAAAAATATGTTGGTGCGGCATAAAGTCAGCAAGATCGTTCGTAACTATTTCGACAAAAATAATTTTCTGGAAATCGAAACCCCAATCCTAATGCGCAGCACACCTGAAGGCGCCCGGGATTACTTGGTGCCAAGCCGTATTCACCAGGGTAAGTTTTACGCATTACCACAGAGTCCACAAACTTACAAGCAGCTTTTAATGGTCGCCGGTATGGATAGATATTACCAAATTGTACGTTGCTTCCGTGACGAAGATTTGCGAGCCGATCGCCAACCGGAATTTACTCAAATCGATGTTGAGATGTCTTTTGTTGAGCGCGATGACGTCCTTAATATAATGGAAGGATTAATGTCGGATGTTTTCAGGGAGGTTCTTGGCCTTGAGTTAGAGACACCGGTTAACCGTATGAGCTACAATGATGCAATTTCTCAATATGGTTCTGATAAACCCGACCTGAGGTTTGGTATGAAGATTACCAATATTACCGATTTGGTTGGTGATTGCGACTTCAAAGTTTTTACGGATTGTGTGAAAAACAATGGTATTGTTTGTGGTCTGGTTCTAAAAGGTGGCGCAAAATTTTCGCGTAAACAGATCGACGATATTACAGAGGAGATGAAGCAAGAAGGCGCTAAAGGTTTGGTTACAATAAAAGTTTCGGAAGACGGTTGGAGTTCACCTCTCTCAAAATTCTTTTCAGAAGAAAAAATTACGGAATTGAATACAGCATTTCATGCAGAGAATAATGATTTGTTGCTAATTTTTGCAGATTTTGGAGAGAAAGCTTTTACTCTTTCCGGTACTTTGCGTTTAAAACTTGCAAGGCAGGAAAATTTAATTCCCAAGGATGTGTTTGCGTTAACCTGGATTTTGGATTTTCCACTGCTCGAATATAATGAAGAAGAAGGCCGCTATGTGGCACGTCACCATCCGTTTACTTCTCCGAATGAGGAAGACATTGACCATCTCGACAGCGATCCCGGCAAGATTTCTGCAAAGGCTTATGATTTGGTCTTAAACGGATATGAAATCGCTGGTGGCAGCATAAGAATCCATAGTAGCGACTTGCAAAAAAGAATATTCGAATTACTCAAAATTTCCAATGAAGAAGCGCAGGATAAATTTGGCTTTTTAATGGAAGCTTTTGAATATGGTGCACCGCCACATGGCGGTATAGCTTTTGGGTTTGATCGTTTGGTCATGCTGCTTGCGGACGAAAATTCAATTCGCAATGTAATTGCTTTTCCAAAAACAAACAGCGCTATTTCACTTATGGATGGTTCTCCGTCTAACGTAAGTGATAAACAATTAAAGGAGTTATCACTACGCATTGTCTAAATTCTTTTTGCTTGACAATTGACTAATTTTTTGTTATAATTTTACTTGATAATCTAACACGCTATCCTTTTATTAATTAACTGTTTTATGTTCTTTTTTTATGCATAATATTATTAACAAAACTATTCTATGAGGAAGGAGGTGAATTGTTTAATGAGAAAATTACACAATTCTGTTTCTATGTTAATCGTTGCTCTGGTAGTATTCGCAAGTATGTCATTTGTTGGTTGTACTAAGCACGCCAACGAACAGCAATTACAGGCGTTAGAGGAGCAAAAAAACGCTGCTCTTGCTGCTGAAAACACGCTTGAAGAAAAAAGGAGAGAAAAGAGTAGATTAGAAAGTGAATTAAATCAAAAGCGTAAAGAATTACAAGACGCTAAAAACGAACTTGAATTGGTCAAGCAAAGACTTGCTGAATAAGAATGACTATATAACTGGAGGGTTATAAAAATGAATTTTGTTGCGAAAACTCTCTTAATCTGCTCACTTGTAGCTATGGTTTGTATGGTTGCTCCTGCTAAGAGTTTTGCTCAGGAAAAAATGACCATGAAAGATTACAAGATCGAGTTGCAAGAGTGGATTGAAAAAGAGAACGGACACAAAGCTGAGATTGCAAAAGTAGATGCTGATATAGAATCTCTCAAATCACAAATTGCGGGTGTTGAGGGTGAAATAGGCGGTGTTTGGAGTGAAATCTATTCTACAATCGGTGTTACTGAAGAAGAGGTGAATGCATTTCGTGGTGAGCTTGATGGTTTAGATAGTGAGCTTAGTGCGTTAGCAGCTCTTTCTCCTGAAGAACTTTTCAAAAGAAGAAAAGAAATCGATGCAATCGAAGCAAAAATTGCTGAATTGAAAGAAAACAAAATTTACGCATTGACAGAAATGCGTGACAAAGTAGCTGGGCTTGAGGGCAAAGTTGCTCAGTTAAGAGCGAAAATGCCAAAAGGCATGTACGATGAATACACTGTAAATCGTGGTGATTATCTTTGGAGAATCGCTAGGAAATCATATGACGATCCAATGCAGTGGGTTCGTATCTATTCGTACAATAGAGATCAAATTAAAGACCCTGACATGATTTACCCTGAGCAAATTTTCAAGATTCACAGAGAAAATGGCCCTAACGAATACCTCGTTGGTAAAGGTGACAATCTGTCTAAAATTAGCGGTAGTATGGATGCTATGGGCGACCCGACAAAATGGCGTCAAGTATATGAAGCCAACAAAGATGTTGTCGGTGATGAACCTGGCTTAATCTACCCTTACCAGGTCTTAAAGATTCCGACCAATTAATCGATTTCGGGAGAAAGTTAGCCTTGGGCAGTCATAAAAGCCCGATATACATTTTTGATCTTAAATCTCTACAATAGTTAACAAGCTCTTTGCTCGTTTGGTAATTTACCGGACGGGCAAGAGCTTTTTTTTTAGCCGTAAGGTGTAACGTGAAAGAAGCAGAAGAGAAAGTCCAAAAAAAAATATCGATTCGGGGTCTCGACCATTTGAAACTGTTTGGGTTTCACGATCAAAATCTCCGTAGAATTGAAAACGATTTGTCTTTAAAAATAACAGCTCGTGATAGCGAACTTGTTTTGTCTGGGCAAGGAGAAAATGTTGAAGCTGGAGAGAAAGTGCTTTCCGAGCTTATTTCACTAACATCCCGCGAGCAGGATATTTCAGGAAATACTTTGGAGACGTTGCTTACTTTTGCAGGTAATAGCATTCCACGCTCTGATTCAAATGTGACTCTTGACGATGTTATCCTTTATAAAAAAGAAGGATTTATTAAACCGAAAACCGACGGTCAGAGAAATTTCTACCAGGCGGCGAGAGAAAATGACATCGTTTTTTCGATAGGACAGGCAGGCACCGGTAAAACATATTTGGCAGTCGCTATAGCGATAGCCGCTTTAAAAGATCGTCTTGTAGATAGAATTGTTTTAACTCGACCTGCAGTGGAAGCTGGCGAACGACTCGGTTACCTCCCTGGTGACTTTAGAGAGAAGATAGATCCATATCTCAGACCACTTTATGATGCACTGAACGATATGATTCCCTCCGATAAATTGAAACGATATTTAGAGTCTGGTATTATAGAAATTGCTCCTTTGGCATATATGCGTGGCCGAACTTTAAATAATGCATTTGTTATATTAGATGAAGCTCAAAATACATCTTTTAACCAAATGAAAATGTTCCTGACAAGATTGGGAATTAATTCAAAGGCAATTATAACCGGTGATGTTACTCAGATTGATTTACCCGACAAAGAGTCTTCCGGGTTAGTGCAAATACAATCAATTCTGTTGAATATAGAAGGCATCAAGTTGGTATATATGTCAGATCTAGATGTGGTACGGCATAAATTAGTGCGTGATATCATCAAAGCCTATGACGATTTTCAGGTAAGAGAATCAAACAAGAAGAACTCTATAAAATAAGGGACTATATTTGTTTTGAAAAATAGAAAAATTGCCCTCAGAATTCGAAGATTTATTCAACATACATTGGATACGCTCCAAAATAATCCTCGGTGGCGAACTATTTTTTTAGTTTCGCTATTAGTGGTGTTTGTTATTGGTACTTCTTTGATGTTTCCTTCAAGTAAATCCTTCCAATTTTCAAACCTGAAAGAAGGCGATGTCTTTACAGACAAAGAGATCATTGCACCATTTACCTTTTTCATTAATAAAAGTGAAAGTGAGATTACTCAAAGCCGCACAATTGCTGCAGAAGAAGTACCTTTGGTTTTCAGAAAGGTAGATAGCCTGGAAACGGCTTCAATAAAAACGTTTGAGAATTTTTTTATTGAAATTGAGACGCTCCGCGAGGCAACCTTATCAGATTCTCTTAAATTTATAGAATTGCAAGAAATACTCAATAATAACTTTGTTCTCATTGAGTATACGAATATTGAATATCTATTAACCTCACCTTTCGTAAGTGATCGGTCAGCAACCCCAAAAAGGAGGCAAAGTAAAGTCTCCGATTTGGATAGATTTGAGCAGAAGTTAAAAAGAATTTTTGTTGATCAATATGCGATCGGGATTTTAAATCGAACCCAAAGTGAAACTCCGGATTACGTTGAAAAGCTAATCATCACTTCTCCGGATAGAGAGACGGAAGCAAACGTGGGTGATTTTTATAATCTGGATAATTATAAAAACATTGTTTTAGAGAATTTGCGCAATACTTTTGAGAATCAGGAATTGGCAGTAAAAATTGGTTATCCCATCCTGACGTCTTTTTTAAGACCTAACTTGATTTACGATGAAACGGTTACCAGCGAACGCATGCAAGAAGCTGTTTCATCTGTTCCACTCTCAAAGGGGATTGTTCTTGAAAGTGAAAGAATTGTCAATACCCACGAGGTTATTACCGTTGAAATTCTTGAAAAGCTGCAATCGCTGGCTTCCGCCAAAGATGAAAAGGAAGTTGTAGAAGGAGGCTTACAAAGATTCTTGCCTGTTTTCGGGAAGCTACTTACAGTTTCTTTGGCTTTAGCTTTTACGTTATTATTTTTATCCAGTTCACGACCTAAAATTTTTCTTAGTATTAAAAAGATGTTAATGATTTTTATCATTTTCATGTTTGTAATCGGTATAACTTTTTTAATTAACAGTTATAGCTATTCTTCCAATCTCAAGTTTTTAATCCCGATAGCATTGGCATCTATGCTGTTGACCATATTTTTTGATAACCGTCTGGCGTTTATTGGTACAGTAACACTGAGCATCATTATCGCCGCAATGCGCGGTAACGATTTTGGCATTATGGTCATTTCGATGTTTGTCGGCTCACTTTCAACATTTGCTGTGCGCGAAACTCAGGCAAGGGCATGGATATTGAGAGGCATTTTTTATATAACCGGAGCCTACTTTATTTCGATTTCAACTATTGAATTTTTAAAACACAGTGACATTGTTGATATTTGGCCCATGCTGGGTTTTGGTTTTATAAACGGCTTACTTTCATCCATTTT
This sequence comes from Candidatus Zhuqueibacterota bacterium, assembly GCA_029262035.1. GTDB lineage: Bacteria > Zhuqueibacterota > Zhuqueibacteria > Oceanimicrobiales > Oceanimicrobiaceae > JAJDAE01. The sequence continues at coordinate 4,847 of JAJDAE010000265.1, read as the reverse complement.
TGCATTTGGGTTCATGGTGATTTTTGAACAAATTTTCCAAATGGTTACCAACTCAACGCTGCTTGAACTATCGGATCTAAATAAGCCGCTTTTAAAACAGTTAGCTATTCGTGCTCCGGGAAGCTACCACCATAGTATTATGGTGGGTAATTTATCTGAAGGGGCTGCTGAAATGATTGGCGCTAATGCGCTGCTGGCGAGGGTGGCTTCTTATTATCACGACATCGGGAAAATGGAAAAGCCGGAATACTTTGTAGAAAATCAAAAAGGCGGGAAGAACCCCCATGACAAGTTGACGCCAACTATGAGCTGTCTGATTTTAATCAATCATGTAAAGCGGGGTTTGGAAATTGCCGAAGAATACGGCTTACCTAGAGAAATAAGACATTTTATTTCGCAACATCACGGGACGAATATTATCAGGTTTTTTTACCAGAAGGCCATTGAAAACAATGAAGAAGCTGAAGTTGACGAAAATAGTTTCCGATACCCCGGCCCAAAACCGCAAACAAAAGAAACCGGTATTGTTATGCTGGCTGACTCTATTGAAGCCGGTTCGCGGACACTTAAAGAACCAACCGTAGGCAGAATTCGAAGCATGGTTAGCTCAATTGTTAATGAACGTCTTTTTGAAGCTGAACTCGATGAATGCCCGCTTACACTCCGGGATTTGAGCTTAGTTCGGGAAAGTTTTGTAAATACGCTGACAGGAATGTTTCATGGACGAATTGAATACCCAAACCAGGACTTAAAAATTGTCCGTAAGCCGATGAAAAAAAGTGCCTGATTTAGATTTAACCATTCAAGACGGGCAAAGTCGTAAAATCGATTTAAAAGACATTGATGAGCTTGCGCACTTAGTTTGGAATACGGAAGCAAAAAGGGCTGGCGAAATCACGATTATTTTGGTTGATGATGAGCAACTGACTAAAATAAATATCGAGTTTTTGACCAAGGATTACAAAACGGATGTTATTGCGTTTCCATTGTCGGATAAGGATGATGACCTTTTTGAAGGAGAAATTTATATAAGTGTGGATCGTGTTATTGAGAATGCGGCGACCTATGACGTCACATCATCGCACGAACTGAAGCGTATTGTTGCGCATGCCCTGCTTCATTTTTTAGGTTATTCCGACAAAGAAAAACCCCTGAAACAGGAAATGACAAAACGAGAAAATTTTTACCTGGGGCATTTTGTTTAGCGGTAATTTCTGGTAGTGTGCAGCGGTACACAGCCATTTACACAAATGCAAAAATTAATATGTAAAGCAACAATTTATGGAATCAGGTAGCTACACAATTTCCTTAATTATTTTTTTTGTTTCTCTGGTGCTAACGACAGTCTTTTCCAGCGCCAAGGTTGCTTTTGCTTCTCTGCTTGAAAGTAACCATCTTGAACTTAAGAAGAATAGGACAAAAAATACCGAAAGAGTCGCGAAGCTGCTGGGTCAGCCGGACACTTTGCTGCTTTCTTTAAAAATGGGTGATCTGATTAGCAGCACAGCTCTTGTTTGTAGTGGTGTACTCCTTTCTGTTAGTTTGGGAAATTACCTGGCTTTTCAATTCGAACCTATTCTGTTTTTAATGGTCATTTTAGTTATGGCTATTTTGTTTTTTATTAATGAGATATGGGCGTTACGGTTTGTTTTGCGCAAAACTGTATTTTACGCTGAGTTGCTTTCATTTCCAATAATAATTTTTCATACACTGTTTAGTCCGATTACCGGTTTGATTTTTTTCTTCATAAACTTGATTTCAACAAAGTTTAACTTGAAACATGACAATAGTCAGCATGAGCAAATTCTGGCAATTGTTGAAGATTCTGAAGACTCTGAGCTTGAGGAAGAAGAACTGGCCATGATACATTCAATTATCGAATTTGGCGATATTGAAGTTCACGAAATCATGGTTCCCAGACCCGATATGATTTGTATTGATGAGTCTATTGAATTAAAGGATTTTATACCTCTCATTAAAGAACATGGGCATTCACGAATCCCGCTTTATCAGGATGACATCGATAATATTCTCGGCATTATGCATGTAAAAGATTTGTTGCCATACACAATCAGGGAAAATACCGATATCCCCAATTTGAAAAACCTCGCAAGACCGGCGCATTTTGTGCCAGTCAGTAAAAAATTGGATGAACTCCTGAAAGAATTTCAGCGTAAAAAACACCACATGGCCATTGTGGTCGATGAATACGGTGGCACATCCGGCTTGATTACTTTAGAAGATCTTATCGAGGAGATAATTGGAGACATTCAGGATGAGTACGATAAAGAACAACCTTTAATTAAAAAAATTAGTGAGAATATTTATTCCGTTGATCCTAAAATAGACTTACATGAACTTAATGAAAACCTTGAAATAAATTTACCGACTGAAGGTAAATATGATAGCCTGGGCGGTTTTATTCTTAGTTTAACCAGCTATGTTCCTAAAGTAGGTGAGTTGGTCAAATTTGAAAACTATGAGTTTATGATTGAGGAAATTGAGAGGCATCGTATTATCCGCGTTAAAATAAAAATTAATATTTCTGAAGTTGAGAAAGAGGATATTCCTGAATAATGGAAATGTTTCTTGAAAATCAATTCCGAAAGGATCCAGTTTCCGGCCAGTGGGTTATAATAATCGAAAATCATGACCACTTTAAAAAGTTGCTTGAATTCTCACGCGAAAGAAAGCAATCGAGTAAAGTTGAGAAGACCAAATATAGTGAGGGCTTTGAACAGAATACACCCGCAGAAATATTTGCCATTCGCGATGAAGGTAGCGAAGCCAACCAGCCTAACTGGAAAGTTCGTGTAATTCCTTACGAACAACCATTCCTGCAAATTCATGGGGAGCTTGAAAGCCTGGGCATTGGTCTTTACGACGTAATTAAGGGAATTGGTGCACATGAATTAGTGCTCGAATCACCAAAGCCGAATATCCGGATTCCCGAGTTGGGAACAGATCAGGTTGAATATGTTTTCACAGCCTACAAAGAACGCATTTTAGATTTGAAAAAGGATGATCGCTTCCGTTGTATTATTGTGCAAAATAACCATGGTGAAGCGACCGGAGATTTAAAATACCATGCACATTCACACATAATCGCAATGCCCATAATTCCGGCGCGGGTAAAAAATGGCTTACGAAACAACTTGGAACATTATCACTACAAAGAGCGCTGCCTTTTTTGCGATATTATATCTCAAGAACAAACGGATAAGTCCAGAATTATTTCGGAAAATGAGCACTTTATTGCACTGTCGCCATTTGCTTCCCGGTCACCCTTTTCTACCTGGATTTTGCCAAAGGCGCACAGTGCTTTTTTCGAGTGGGCCACTGAGTTAGAAAGTTTGGCGGCAATCTATCACGATACGCTTGTGAAAATAGGAACCGTGTTAAACAGCCCCAATTATGTTATGGTCTTGAATACCGGTCCCAATATTATTGCCGGACAAGAAAGAGATTACTGGAAAACATTAGAAAAAGATTATCATTGGTTTATTGAAATAACTCCAAGGTTTAGATCTTATTCAAGTTTTGAAACCGGTTCAGGTATTCAGGTTAATGTGGTTTCTCCGGAAAAAGCTACGCAATTATTGAACGGAAATCTTAAGTTTTAAAATAGAAATAAGTAAATCAAACACACTGAGGATGAAAATGGCTAAGAACGAGAAAGATAATATGATGAACAAAATAGTATCTCTCTGTAAGCGCAGAGGTTACATATTTCAGTCGAGTGAAATTTATGGTGGTCTGGATAGCTGCTACGACTACGGTCCTTTGGGAACAGAGCTAAAGAAGAATATCAAAAACTTCTGGATGAAAAGTATGGTGCAATTGCGCGATGATATCGTTGGGCTGGATTCCTCCATCCTGATGCATCCGAAAATTTGGCAGGCATCCGGTCATGTGGATGGTTTTGTTGATCCCATGGTTGACTGTAAAACCTGCAAAGGCCGCTTTCGTGCCGATCAACTTGAGACGACACCTTGCCTGAATAAACCAAGCAAAATGGTTACAGAGTGTGGTGGCGAACTTACCGACGTACGTCAATTTAATTTGATGTTCAAAACACACATGGGACCTTTGGAAGAAAATGCCGCTGTAGTCTATCTTCGCCCGGAAACCGCCCAGGGCATTTATGTGAACTACACCAACGTTTTGCAGTCCACTCGCCAAAAAGTCCCGTTTGGCATCGCCCAAATTGGTAAAGCTTTTCGTAATGAAATTACCCCGAGAAATTTTATTTTTCGTACCCGTGAATTTGAACAAATGGAAATGCAGTTTTTTGTAAAACCCGGCACCGACGATGAATGGTTTGAATATTGGAAAGAACAGCGCATTCAATGGTACGATGGCTTGGGCATTAAAAAAGACAATCTCCGTTTTCATCAGCATGGCGAAAAGGAATTGGCACATTATGCCTCCGCCGCCTTTGATATCGAATTCAAATTCCCGTTTGGCTGGCAGGAATTGGAAGGGGTGCATAACCGCACAGATTTTGATCTGAAACGCCACCAGGAATCCTCTGGCAAGAATTTTGAATATTTTGATGACCTAACTCGTGAAAAATTCGTGCCCTACATTATTGAAACCTCCGCCGGGTGCGACCGTGCGCTGCTGACCTGCCTGGTCGATGCTTATGAAGAAGAGGAGTTGGAAAAGGACACGCGTACTGTACTGCGGCTCGACCCAAAAATTGCGCCGCTCAAAGCCGGTATTTTCCCGCTGGTAAAAAAGGATGGCATGCCGGAAATGGCACGAAAAATAAAGGCTGATTTGGAAAACCACATGATGGTATTTTACGATGAAGGCGGCGCAGTAGGCCGCCGCTACCGCCGCCA
>JAJDAE010000264.1 GCA_029262035.1 Candidatus Zhuqueibacterota bacterium | reverse complement strand
TCGTCGATACCCATATTATGCTGTTAATCAGCTTTTCAATATGGTCAAGCATGTGCGAAATGATCTCCCCGAAGTGGAGCAGCCGATTTTAATTATGCATGCCCTCAAAGACCATGCTATTCCATTTTCAAATTCCGAACTTTTAGCCCGGTGGGTTGGCTCGAAGAAAAAGCATAAAATAGATTTGCAGAAGTCCTATCATATAATTACAGTTGATTCTGAAAAAGAGTTAGTGATGCGAGAGGTTCTTAGGTTCATTAAGAAATATTCTCTGAAAATCTGAGGACATAACAAATTTAAATTGATTGCGTTTCGATGACTAATTTGATAAATTTACCATCGTTGTATTTTCATGATATTTTTAGGAACTTTTAAAATATGCTTGCGAATTTTAAACACGTTATTGAACAAGTTAAACTATTAAATGCTCATGAACGGGCTCTGGTCGCTCATTGTTTAATTTCTTCACTCGAAACCGATGAGGATGAAGGAGTTGATTTGGCAGGGGATGAATTGGCAGAAAAAAGATATAATGAGTTGGTGTCCGGTAAAGTTAAAGCCACATCCTGGGAAGATATAAAGAAACAAATTAAAGAACAGCAGGAATGCCAAAACTAATTTTTCATCCTGATGTCTCAAATGAAATAATGGTATCTTATAATTGGTACCAAGGGAAGGCAGAAGGTTTGGGTGAAGATTTTATTAACGAGCTTGAATCGGCTTTTCATACAATTATAGAGTTTCCACAAACTGGCCCAAATTTCAAAGAGGTTTCGAAGATTCTTGCTATCCAGGTTTCCTTTCTCAGTAATTTATCAAAAAAATGCTAATATAATTTATGTCGTCGCCATTATGCACCAAAGTAGGAAGCCCAATTATTGGGTGAATCGTACATAATCAGATAGAGTAAATTATGTCTTCCCCTAAAAAAATACTGAAAGAAGTTTTTGGCTACGATGAATTCAGGCCGCTGCAAGCTGAAATTATTGCAAATATTCTTGCCCGAAAAGATACTCTGGTAATTATGCCAACCGGTGGCGGAAAATCGTTGTGTTACCAGATACCGGCGTTGATTTTCGATGGCCTTACAATTGTTGTATCGCCACTCATCTCTTTGATGAAAGATCAGGTTGAACAGTTACGCGCGGTCGGTGTTCAGGCTGTCTTTCTGAACAGTACACTCTCACCGGAAGAATATTCACACCACACCGCGCTTGTGCGTGATGGTAAGGTTCGTATGCTTTATGTGGCGCCGGAAACGCTTTTGATGCCGAGAACGCTGGAATTGTTAGCCTCTGTACAAGTCGATTGTCTGACCATCGACGAGGCGCACTGTATTTCGGAGTGGGGGCACGACTTTCGCCCGGAATACCGGCAGCTTTTGGAAGTGCGAAACCGATTCCCCAAAGCAGTCACTACTGCGTTGACCGCCACCGCAACACCGCGCGTTCAGGACGATATCCGGGACAGCTTGCAGTTTGATGATTCAGGAAAATTCATAGCCAGCTTTGACCGCAAAAACCTATTTCTCCGCGTTAAACCCAAAACCGATGCCACCGGGCAGACCATTCGCTTTCTGCGTGAATACCCGGAAAAATCCGGAATTATCTATTGTTTGTCACGGCGCCAGGTTGATGAGTTGTCAGACAGTCTGGATACCATGGGCTTTTCCGTGAAACCGTATCATGCCGGTTTGCCGGCTGGGGAGAGGCAGCGTAACCAGGAGCTTTTTATTCGGGACGATGTGCAGATAATTGTCGCGACCATTGCGTTTGGCATGGGCATAAACAAGCCCAACGTCCGTTTTGTAATTCATTATGATTTGCCCAAAAATATCGAGGGTTATTACCAGGAAATTGGTCGCGCTGGCCGTGACGGTTTGCGGGCGGAATGCCTTCTGCTTTTCAGCTACGGCGACAAAGCTAAGATTCAATATTTTATTGAGCAGAAAGAACAGCCCGAACGCCGGATCGCTTATGCGCATCTTGACGCCATGGTTGAGTATGCCGAGTCGTACCGGTGCAGAAGAAAACCGCTCCTGGATTATTTCGGCGAATCGTACGAAACTCAAAATTGCGGTATGTGTGATAGTTGTCTTGCCGGGGAACCCGAGCTGATAGATATTACGGTTGCCGCGCAAATGTTTTTATCCTGCGTGAAACGAACGAGAGAAATGTTTGGCGCAAATCACATCATCGACATTTTGCGCGGTTCAGAATCGCAGAAAATCATGAAGTTCGACCATCATCAACTTCCTACGTATGGGATTGGCGGAGAGTACAGCAAAAAACAGTGGATGCATTTGTCTCGCCAGTTTATTCAACAAAAGCTGGTCGAGAAGGATGGGCAATATGGCGGCATGCGTTTAACCAGTAAAGCCGCAGATGTGCTTTGGCACGGTAGTAAAGTAAATGGCAAAGTTGAAGAAGAAGCCGCTAAGTTTGATTTTGCAGAAGAGACGGCACGCTACGATGTTGAATTGTTTCAGCATTTAAAAAAGAGGCGCAAGCAACTTGCAGATCGGGACAATGTACCGCCCTATGTGATTTTTCCTGACCGCGCGTTGATTGAAATGGCAACCTTCTTTCCTCAATCGGAGCAATCAATGCTGGCGATTCATGGCGTGGGACAAGCAAAGTTTAGCAAGTATGGCAACCGTTTCCTGAGTGATATTCGTGGCTATTGTCGCCGCAAAGGCGTTGAGGAAGTGCCACGTGGGACCGCGAAGACCCGCCGTAGCAGATCATCTAACCGGCGTCAGAACGAAGTTGGTGAGGCCTTCAGTAAAGGGAGTCCGCTGGCTGTGTTAGAGTCCTTCTATGAGGTGAAACGGGGCACAATTCTCAATCATATTTTGAATTATATTCGTGACGGCCATACAGTTCCCGCAGACCGGAGTGATTTATTGGTTGCAGAATCAGGCTTAAATGTCGGTGAGCGCCAACTGGTTTTTGATGAGTTTGAGAAATTGGGCATGGAGGTATTAAAGCCGGTATTTGAGGCGCTTAATGACAAAGTGGATTACGACGAATTACGTTTGCTGAGACTGGCTTTTATTATTAAGAATGGACTTCAACTCAAAGACACTTAATTTGAATAGCCTTTCGTACTACTCATGGTTAATTTGTTCTTGAATAACCGTTTGCTAATTACATAAAGGTTATATATATTTCCCCCTTAATTTTATTGAACGAATTACCTTGGTTAGGAATTTTTCATACCTGAAAAAACCTCAACAAATTCGACAAAAGAATATCCGGTTGAATCCTAAATCTCAATTACTGGAGGGAACATGTTGCTACGATTTAGAAAATTGAATTTATTTGCTGTTCTATTTTTGTATTTTTATTTAGTCTTTCCAAGAGATGCACACGCTTACCTCGATCCCGGAACCGGGAGTTATTTTCTTCAGTTGCTCCTCGCGGGGTTATTGGGGACTACTTTCATGATAAAGACGTTCTGGGCAAAGTTGAAAGTTTCCTTTATCAATCTGTTTTCAAAAAATCAAGAAGATGCAGAGAGTATCCCAAAATAAAAAACATCCTGCCTCTTTTCGCGACCCGAGTGGGTTTCTCTTTTTGTTTGAAAGTAAAATTTATCGCCAGATCAACCATTCGTACAGAGAAAACTACAAACATTTTCAGCAATCCGGACTTTATCAAAGTCTCATCGACTCTGATTTACTCATTCCACATGAGGAATCAGATGTTGTCGCGGCACAGCCTGATATTGCCTATAAGGTTATCGAACCGGAACAGGTATCGTTTATCTCCTATCCGTATGAATGGAGTTTTAGCCAATTAAAAGATGCGGCTTTGGCCACGCTTGTAATTCAAAAGGAAGCGCTCAAGTTCGGCATGTCTCTAAAAGATTGTAGCGCTTACAACATACAATTTGTAAAAGGTAAACCTAAATTAATCGACACGCTATCTTTTGAGCTGTACCGGGAGGGTCGCCCCTGGGTTGCCTACAGACAGTTCTGTCAACATTTTCTGGCGCCTTTAGCGCTTATGTGTTATTGTGATGTTAGGTTAAGCCAGTTGTTCCGCATTTATATAGACGGTGTCCCATTAGATTTGGCCAGTTCATTCCTGCCTTTTCGTACACGATTTGTTTTTTCCTTACTAACTCACATTCACTTGCACTCGAAGAGCCAAAAGCACTTTGCAGATAAGTCAGTTAATCGAAAAAAACATAGGATAAACCGGACATCATTTCTTGGCATCATTGATAGTTTGTACACTTCAGTCAAGCGACTAAAATGGCGGTCGGCAGCCACCGAATGGGCCGGTTATTATGATGATACCAACTATTCATCCGGGGCGTTTGAAGAGAAGAAACGGCTTGTGGGTGAATTCATAAATAAGGTGAACCCAAAAACAGTTTGGGATCTTGGCGGTAATACCGGTACCTTTAGTCGTATTGCCAGCGACAGAGGTATTAAAACGATCTCTTTTGATGTTGATCCAATGGCAGTGGAAAAGAATTATCTTGAAAGCGTTGAAAAAGCAGAATCTAATATTCTCCCGCTTCTGCTTGATTTGACCAACCCAAGTGCCGGTATCGGCTGGCAGAATCAAGAACGGATGTCGCTTTTAGAGCGTGGCTCCGTGGATCTAGTACTGGCGCTTGCCCTCATCCATCATTTAGCGCTCTCCAACAATTTACCTTTAGATAGAATTGCCGAATTCTTCAGCGAGGTTTGTAAGTCACTTATCATTGAATTTGTCCCTAAAACCGACTCGCAAGTACAAAGACTCCTGGTCACCAGAGAAGACATTTTTCCTGATTATACCCAACCTGCATTTGAACAAGCATTTCTCCGTTATTTCGTAATACTAAATAGTGAAAAAATTATGCCCTCTGAAAGGACGCTTTATTTGATGCAGAGACGCAAAGAATGAGGAAGAACCAGGTCATTCATCCCCTCTTATTCGCGATATTGCCTATTCTTATTCTCTATACACAGAATATAAATTATGTGCGGGTATCGGAAATATTGTTACCTGTTATGGTGGCGGTTTTTTTTGCCATTCTCCTTTGGTCAGCTATTGGTTTGAGTTTTAAGGAGAAAAAAAAGTCGGGGTTCATTATCTCGCTGTTCTTTATTCTATTTTTTTCCTTCGGTCATATTTACAATGCCATACGGTATTTCTACATTGGCGATATTAAGATTGGCAAAGCTGGATACCTTCTTGTCATAATTGGTTTACTCTTAATCTCAGCGACTATTTTTGTAATAAGATCTCGTAGCAATTTCAAGCAGATAACAAAGTTTTTAAACTCAGCCGCTGCATTTTTGGTGCTCTTTCAATTGATAATTTCAGCTTATGGGATTTTTACAAGGGAGAATTTTCGAGCGGAAAATGAAGTCAATACCCCAATATTGGAAACACCCGGTAATCTTCCTGATATTTATTATATTATTGTAGATGCTTACGGTGGCTCTGACGTGCTTGAAGAATTTTATGATTATGATAATAGTGAATTCTTGGAAAATTTGTCACAAAAGGGATTTTATATTGCTAACCAGAGTCGTGCAAATTACTGTCGTACCATATTATCTCTATCCAGCTCCCTGAATATGGTTTATCTGGATACACTTTCCCAACGAGTGGGAGGCGAATCCAGAAACTTATTTCCCCTTATCAATATGATTAAGCACAATGAGGTCACTAACTTTCTAAAACAGCGGAGCTATGAGTTCATTTCTTTCTCTACCGGATATTCAAAAACGGAAATAACAAATGCTGATAGTTACATTTCTAAACCGGGTTTGCTAAGTGAATTTCAAAATGTGCTGCTGAATACTACCCCAATCCCAATAGTTCTAAAAGAGGTTTTAGACCAGCATGCTCTGCACCGGGAGCGGTTGTTATTTACTTTTGAAAGCCTTGCTCAACTGCCTGAAATGAAATCACCAAAGTTCGTATTTGCCCACATCTTGGCGCCCCATCCGCCTTTTGTTTTTGGAGAAAATGGCGAGCCTGTTCAATCGGACAGACCTTTTTATTTTAGAAGGAATCATAACAGATTCAATGAAAGCGAAAAAGAAGAATTTATAAGAAAATATAAGAGTCAGCTTGCTTTTGTAAACAAAAAGTTGGTTAACACCATAGATGCCATTCTTGCCGGATCAACGTCTCCTCCTATAATTATTATCCAGGGAGATCATGGTCCCAGCGCAATGTTGGATTACAACAACCTGGAAAATTCGAATCTTAAAGAACGAATGTCTATTTTAAACGCGTACTATTTGCCGCCAAACTCTCCCGTAGAGTTGTACGCCGGTATTTCGCCGGTTAATACATTTCGAATTCT
>JAJDAE010000263.1 GCA_029262035.1 Candidatus Zhuqueibacterota bacterium | reverse complement strand
TCCCTTTGATGAATGTCAAGCGAACGGCTTTGACCTTGAAATCATTCGAATATCGGCCAATTCGCTTTGACGTCTTGGGTCTGGCCATTTCTACCTCCTTTGGGTTAGAAATCTTTGTCCACTTTCTTAGGGGAGGTTCTTCGTCCACTGGAAACTGAAAGTTAGGTACTGAAATAAATGAACTGAGTTTGAATAACTTTAAGTCGTTCTGGTACATTTTTATTGAGATGGCGATAACAGACGGAAATCATATCATGAACGAAACCGAGATAGACGTTTAGATTTCTATCATATAAAGTAGAAGCTACCTCTTCTTCAGCATATTTATAGTGAAGAGATGACCAATGAGTAAATGCGTTCAACAGTTTCCAATTGTATTGGTAAGGTGCAGCCTTGAGATTAAACAGTTTGGCAGCCAATTCTTTGGCCTTTTTGCTTCTTGCTTCAAATCGTATTTGTTGCTGTTTTTGGATTAAGCCGGGGAGTGCTCGCCAATCGGATTTTTGAAGCCTCTGAAGGCGATCACTTGCATTTCTATCAATTAATTCTATCAAATTAGTATTTCTTGCTCGTTCTGCATCCTGATTAATATTAATTTTATCCCCAGCTTTTTTGATAAAGGGGTCTGTTTCAGAAATACTTTCAAGTCTTGCCGACATACTAAGGAAATATTGTGCACCAATCTGATAGAATCTCTTTGCTAAATTCTCTCCATTTTCCTTTTTTTCAAGGAAGATTGAATACGTCCACAGAAAATCGACCATTATTTCGAGAAAGGTTCTCATCAAGATGAACGTGCTATTTAGGAACGTTGCAGATAATTTTGAAATTGATAACAAAATTTCTGAATTAGTTATTAACGAATCGCGTAAAAAATCATTGAAGTATGGGAACGGAGTAATCTTCCGATGATCCTTTAGCAAGAGTCGTAATGTTCCTATCTCACTGTATGTTTGACTTATTAGTGATTTGAGCACCTGCTCATCAGGAGCAGGTATAGATTCTTTCAATATTCTGTTTGGATTAATTATCATCTTCTATTTTAGAATTTTGCAGACAAGTCAAGATTTAAACAGTGTCGCACTCGTATCCCTGTCGCTTTAGTTTACATTTTTCTTTTTGAAGATTTCTGGGGCAAATATCTTTAAGGCACTTTGAACTCGTTCCCAGTCGCCTTTTTTTCGGTGATCAACGGATGCAAGGAGAAGACCTATTGCCTCTGAACGCATAGCATTACGAGCGTTTCTTACCGCATCTTGAAGCTCATCATCATCCTCGTCGTCAAGAGATTGATACGACTCTATTTCATCGAGTGCATCCTGCAAGGTGTTGATAGTCTCGTATAATTGGCTTGCGGCATCTTCAATCTCATCCTCTGTATCACCAGTGTAAGCGTTTGCTCCGAACGCAAATACTATGAACCCAAGTACTATCAAGGAAGCTGTGCACGTTGCCACTCTCATCACTATATCCTCCAATTATTAATTTGGAAACCGTTGAATTGTTGACCTAACATATAATTCTAAAGGTCTCGCGATCCATTCCATTTTTAAATATTTCAGAAACCTCTAAGATTTTAGTAGTTCAATAAGATCTTATTTTTCGGATATTGCGCCGGTGCCTAGCTTGGGTTTCATCCCGGGGAAAACAATCTCAGAGTCGGTCCGTCGACTGCGTCATTTAAAACAAATAATAAAATGATACAAAGTCAACAACAAATTCCAGTTGACAAGCACTGTTTGTAAAAAAAACGGGAGGAAGGAAGTTTGGTGGTTTCTCATCGACATTATCATAAATCCAAATAGTCATACAAAATCAGGTTAACTTTTCAATAAATCCTAAAAATAACCTTGCATTAAACTGGATAAATTCTTAAAATTCGGGTCGATAAATTCTGATAAGGAGAAAGTGCATTAAATGTTGAAAGCTAGAAAGAGATTAACCAAGCGCGAAATCAAGGAAGATAAATTTGTTACCGCTTATTTTAAGACACAGGATTATTTTAAACAAAACAGTAAACCGATTTCTTATGGGTTTTTTGCCATTGTTGCGGTCATAGTCGTTTCGCTGATTTTTACATCTCAGCAAAAGCAAAAGGAAGCGGAAGCCTCTATTGAGCTTACCCGGGCAAGAATTGAGTATTTTGCTAATAATTATTCCGGTGCAATCCCAATTTTGAAAAACGTAATTGAAATGTATGGCAGCACAAACAGCGGCATTGAGGCAACATTTTTAATTGCAAATGCCAGCTATGAAACCGGTAATTTTACCGATGCTGAAAAATATTTTAATCAGTACATTGATGATGGAAGTGATGATCTTCTAAAATCATCGGCACTTGCCGGCGTAGCCGCTTGCCTGGAGCAGCAAAAAAAATATGAAAGCGCAGCAAAGTTGTTTCAGGAAGCCGCTGAGAAATACGAAGACAGCTTTCTGACGCCTGAAAATTTATTGAATTCAGCGCGTTGTTATTCGTTATCCGGTAAAAATGAAATAGCCCGCAAACTTCTACAAAAGTTGCTTGACGAACATTCCGATTCCAACCTTAAAAATGATGCAGAAATTTTAATAGCGGAATTATCGTCTTAGAATTTGAAGTTGTCGTAATTTGCGATATTTCAAAGAGACAAAGGTAGAATTTACTTGCAATACCATTATTAATTTATTATATTATTGCTTGTTAAAGTGGGTCAACTGACCCACTTTTTTATTGTTGGGTAATACCATGGACGATTTAATTCAAAAAATCACCGACCTGGTTCAGCCAGTTTTGGAGCCAGAACAACTTGATTTAGTTGAGGTTGCGGTCAAAGGGAGACCGGGCGGTCAATTATTAAAAATTTTTGTGGATTCCGCAGAAGGCGTTAAATTGGACGCATGCACAAGGGTTAGCAGACTTATTTCAGAACACTTGGATAGTGCGGAATTGTTTCCGCAAAAATATACGCTCGAAGTTTCTTCTCCCGGTTTAAACAGACCCTTAAAAAACTATCTCGATTTTAAAAGAAACGTCAATAAAGAAGTAGAGATTGTTTACCATGAAGGTGAACAAAGCATGCAATTCTCCGGACAGATTGCTTCTGTTTCGGAAAAAGCCGTTGATATAAAAAGTAAAAAGGAAGTCAAGTCGATTCCTATTTCAAAAATAAGTTATGGTAAGGTAAGCTTACCTTGGTAAATTCTATGTTAACAGGAGGTAAACAAAACCGATGAAAAGCGAAATTGTCGAAGCCTTTTCGCAAATTGCCAAAGAAAAGAATATAGAAAAAGATTTGCTTGGAGAAATTCTTGAAAGCACAATCCTTTCTATTATTAAAAAGAAGTATGGCAAAGCGGATAATTTTGATATTTTTGTGAGTATGGATAAAGGCGAAATCGAAATTTACCAAAACAAGATCGTCGTAGAAGAAGTTGAAGACGATGTAGAGGAAATAACGCTTGAAGCTGCTCAAGTAACCGCGCCGGATTTGGAACTTGGTGATGAGTTTATTGAAATCATTGAACCCAAAAGTTTTGGCCGACGGTTGATTGTCTCTGCAAAACAAAATTTGAACCAGCAAATAAAGGATGCCGAAAAGGACATTCTTTATGAAGAATACGGTCAACGAATCGGTGAGATTATAATCGGTGATGTTCGCCAGATTAACCGGAATGAATTATTTCTCAATATCGATAAGACGGAAGTAATTTTACCAAAATCTGAGCAAATCCATAGCGAAAGATATCGGCGTGGTGATCACGTTCGAGCTATTATAAAGGCTGTTGAAAAAACAAGCCGTGGCCTGGAAATCATAGTTTCCAGAGGCGCTCCTGAAATTCTTATAAGATTATTTGAATTAGAGGTGCCGGAAATTTACGACAGCATTATCGAAATTAAAGAAGTTGCGCGTGAGCCCGGGGATAGAGCAAAAATAGCTGTAATCTCCAATGACAAACGAATCGACGCGCTGGGTGCCTGTGTTGGTATGAAAGGCATCAGGATTCAGTCTATCAGTAAAGAATTAAATAACGAAAAAATTGATGTTATAAACTGGCACATGGATGCTGGTATTTTTATTTCAAGATCACTGAGTCCTGCCAAGGTTTACAAAGTAATTGTGGATCAAAATAAAAAGAAAGCGATTGCAGTTTTGTCTGATGATCAAATTTCTCTTGCAATTGGCCGGGGCGGGCAAAACAGGCGTCTGGCTTCCAAATTAACCGGATTCGAAATTGAAATAATTAAAGAGTCTGAATACAAAAAAATTATGGAAGACCAGCTGGCTGCAGAAATAAACGCCAGTGAAGCAAAAAGGGCAGAGGGCGATGATGAAGCAGTTGAAGATGAAAGTAGTGACTCCGGAACCATTGTTTTGAAAGATATAAAAGAATTGAAGCCTGCTATGTTGAAAAAATTAGCTGAAGGTGGATTTAAAACAGCTGAGGAAGTTAAGAAGAGCGGAATTAAGGGGCTTAAGGAAATTCCCGGAGTAGGCCCTAAAACTGCTGAGAGTATTTTCGAAATAGTTAGTAAAGCCTAAAGCTTAGGAATGAGATAAATAAATTTTTTTGGAGTGTTAAATATTGGGTAAGAAGCTCAGAGTATTTCAAGTTGCTCGTGAACTAAATATTTCCAATGAAGCTGTAATTGAGTTTTTTGGAAAAAAGAATAAGACCATTCGCAATCAGATGAGTGCGGTTTCGGAAGAGTTGTATACCGAAATTTGTGAGAAATACAAAATGGAAACCGTCGCTGCTTCGGATAGTGGGCAGGACTTCAGGCAGCAGATTAAGGAGAAACACGCGCTTGAGGAAATGCGTCGAAATAAAGCGCGTATAGAGTTGGAAGAACGCCTTAAATTTGCCACTCAATTGGCAGAGGAACGCCCGCAAAGACTCAAAAAAGCTGACAAACTTAAACAAGATGTTGAAAAGTTAGAGGAAGAAGAAAAGAAAAAAGCGGCGAAGAAGGAAGAGCCTGTAAAAGAAGCAGTTCAGGAAGAAACAGTGGCTGAAGATGAAATTTCAGTTGTGGAGATGATTTCCAAAGCTAAAAAGGAAATTGAAAAAGAAAACAAGGCTTTGGGAGTAGAACCCGAAAAGAAGAAAGCTGATGACAAGGAAGCAACCAAAGCTAAAACACCTGAGAAAGCAGATGAAAAAGGGAAGGTTGATTCTAAGGACAGTGAAAAACAAGAAGTAACAGAAGGCAAGAAATCCGATTCTAATGCTTTAGCGAAAAAACTCAAAGAAGGTCGCGAAGATAAGGAAAAACAAAAAGGTAAAGGCAAGAAAAGGAAGAAACGCAAAGTTAGCGAAGAAGAGGTTCAAGAGTCAATTCGCCAAACTCTTGCTTCTATGGATGAAACCAAGAGCAAGCGTCGGAAAAGACGCAATAAGGACAGCGACCTTGAATTTGAAGATGACGAAGAAATAGCAGTTATAGAAGTCAATGAGTTTATATCAGTTTCCGAGTTGGCGCAAGAGCTTGAGGTTGAAGCCGGAGAAGTCATAACAAAGTGTCTTGAATTAGGCATGATGGTTTCTATAAATCAACGCCTGGATATGGTTACAATCGAGGCAGTTGCCGATGAGTTCGGTTTTTCTGTAGAGAAAAAGCAGGAAGTCGGAACGGAAATAATTGACAAATACGGAGAGACTGAAAGCGATCTTGAGAATGCTGTGACAAGGCATCCTGTTGTTACTATTATGGGGCATGTTGATCATGGCAAGACCTCACTTTTAGATTACGTTCGCAAAAGTAGTATTACAACCGGAGAAGCCGGGGGGATAACCCAGCATATTGGTGCCTATGAGGTTAAGATGGAAGGGAAAAGCATCACTTTTCTTGATACTCCGGGCCATGAAGCTTTTACTGCAATGCGTGCTCGTGGCGCCCAAGCCACAGATTTGGTCGTTTTAATAGTCGCTGCTGATGATGGCGTGCAGCCTCAAACAGTTGAAGCAATAAGTCATGCGCTTGCAGCAAATGTGCCGATTGTTGCCGCCATTAATAAGGTCGATAAACCCGACGCTAATCCTGAAAAAATTAAGCAACAATTAGCCGATAAGAATATTTTGGTAGAACAGTGGGGCGGTAAGTATCAGTCTGTTGAGGTCTCGGCTAAGACCGGTGCCGGTGTAGATAAATTGCTTGAGTTAATTTTACTTGAAGCTGAACTACTTGAGCTTAAAGCTAATTCCGATCGCACAGCTCTGGGAATAATTATTGAATCCGAACTTGATAAAGGTAAAGGTCCGGTTGGTACTGTGTTGGTACAAAATGGTACTTTGAAAGTTGGAGATTTATTTGTCGCCGGGCACCATAGTGGTAAAGTTCGGGCGATGTATAATGAATTGAATAAGAAAATGACCAAAGCGCCACCATCAACCCCGGTGCAGGTTATTGGTTTTGATGGCGTGCCTCAGGCCGGTGATTCATTCATCGTAATGAAAACTGAAAGAGAAGTTCGTGACATCAGTACAAAGCGCAAGCAATTAAGACGCGAGCAGGAATTTAGATCGAAGAGGCATTTAACGCTTGATGAAATTTCTTTGCAAATTAAATATGGCGAAGTAAAAGAACTCAATATCATTCTGAAAGCCGATGTGGATGGTTCAAATGAAGCATTGAGCGACGCTTTGATGAAACTGTCAAATAATGAAGTTGCAGTTAATGTTATCCATAAAGCCGTTGGTGGTATTTCTGAGTCAGATGTTTTGCTGGCAGTTGCATCACAAGCCTTTATTATTGGATTTCACGTACGGCCGTCAATTCAGGCTCGGGAGTTGGCAAAGAAAGAAGAAGTTGATATCCGGCTTTATGATATTATCTATTCTACAGTTGAAGATGTTAGGTTAGCGCTGGAAGGTATGCTCGATCCTGAAATAACTGAGGAGTTAACCGCCACAATTGAAATTAGAGATATTTTTAAAGTTCCAAAGATAGGTACAATTGGGGGAAGTTATGTCGTTTCGGGTAAAGCTTCCAGAAGTGATTTGGTTAAGGTCTACCGGGATGATAAACTTTTACATGAAACTAAAATTAGTTCATTGAAACGTTTTAAAGAAGACGTTAAAGAAGTTGCTTCAGGGTTTGAATGTGGTGTCGGGCTGGAAGGCTTTAGTGATATTAAAGTCGGAGATATTATAGAAACCTACAAAAAAGTAGAGACTGCTCGTACATTGAGCTAATTAGTAAAGCCATGTTAGTTGCCATTGTTCAGGTAGAATTATTTCTACCTGAAAGTAACTCCTTGAAAGCAAAGCGAAGTATTATAAGAAGCCTCAGACAAAAACTTCGAAATAAATTTAATGTTTCTGTAGCAGAGGTTGATGGCCTTGACAAATGGCAACGAGCGACAATTGGGATAGCGGCAGTTTCCAACGAGACTAAGGTGTTGGAGAAAGTTGCCCAGGAAGTTATAAAGTTGCTCGAAAGCGAAGATCGTGCCGAAGTAATTGATTCAAAAATTGAATTGGTTTAAGAATGGTTAATGTTAAAAGGTCTACGCGCGTTGCAGAGTTGCTTCGCCAAGAAATGAGCACCATTATAGCCAGAGAATTAAAAGATCCTGGCATAGGGATGGCAACTGTCTGCAAAATTCGTTTGTCTGATGACCTGAAGTTTGCTAAAGTTTTTATCAGTATTATTGGCGATGAAAAACAAGTCCAAAATAGTTTAGAGGCACTGGAGCGGGCAACAAATTTTATTCGTTCTGAACTGAGAAAAAGAACTGACTTGAGAGCAGTCCCAGAACTACGTTTTGAACATGATGATTCTGCGACATATGCCCAGAATATTGATATATTATTGAACAAGATTCACAAAGAGAAATAGTATTTAAATGAGCGAAGTTTCAGACCGGACCGATTTAGTTGATGATGTTAGTGCTGCACCAGGCTCGGTGATTAATATTAATAAACCCAAGGACTGGACTTCTTTTGATGTTGTTAAGAAAGTACGTAATGTCCTTAAAATTAAAAAAGTTGGCCATGCAGGCACACTAGACCCTTTCGCTACGGGCGTTTTGTTGGTTTGTACGGGGCGTGCGACTAAAAAAGTCAATAGCTTGGTTTTGGAAGAAAAGGAGTATGTCGGTAAAGTTCTGCTTGGGAAGAGCACTGATACATACGATTATACCGGAAAAGTTACAGAGGAAAGAGATTTTTCCCATATCACGGAAGAAGCTATTTTCACCGTTTGTAATAGTTTTGTTGGTGAGATTGAGCAAATTCCACCGATGTTTTCAGCAAAAAAAAATAAAGGCGTCAGACTATATTCTTTAGCCAGAAAAGGCATAACAATAGAACGAAAACCTAATAAAGTAACCATTCATGAGCTTGAAGTACTTCATGTTGATATTCCGGAAGTTACAATAAAAGTGGTTTGCTCCAAGGGAACTTATATACGGACTTTGGCGCACGATATTGGAAGAAAGTTGGATTGCCCGGCACATTTGGTTGAGTTGGAGCGCACCAGGATTGGTACATTTAGAGTCGATGAGGCATTATCTATTTCTGATTTTATCGAAAGGCAAAGGGAATTGGCAATTCATTAAATGCAGGTTTTTAAGGGTTTAGATTCGGTTGTAAAGGATAGCAACTCTATTTTAACGGTTGGTACTTTTGACGGGGTTCATTTAGGACACAAATATATATTAAATGAACTAACCGATGGCGCAAAACTAAATTCATGTAGCAGTTCTTTGGTAACATTTGATCCGCACCCCAAACTTGTTCTTGAAAAATATGGTGGTGATAATAAAAAAGTCCTGACAACCCTTGATGAAAAGTTAGAACTTTTGAATAACTTTGGAATTGAGCGGGTTGTGGTTGTTGAGTTTACGAAAGATTTTGCTAATATTCGTTCTGAGGATTTTATAGAAAAAGTTCTCTACCAAAAGATAGGTTTTAGTGAAGTTTTAATCGGGTACGACCACGCCTTTGGAAAAGATAGAGAAGGTAGTGTAAGCGTTCTCAATAAGTTTTCGAATAAATTAGGGTTTAAGGTTAGAGAGCTGTCAGAATTTACAGACGACAGAGACTTAAACTATAAGAGTTCAAATATTCGTTCTTTGCTAAGAAATGGTGACGTTGTGCAAGCAGCAAAATTGTTGGGGAGACCATATTCGTTGAGCGGGTGTGTTATTCATGGGGAAGGTAGAGGCAAAGACTTAGCCTACCCAACGGCAAATTTACTTCAGATGAAAGATAAACTTGTTCCGGGAACAGGAGTTTATGCTGTCACTGTCGAGGTGGACTGTTGTAAATATCAAGGGATGATGAATATTGGAATTCGACCAACATTTGGTGCAGGAAAATCAGAAACACTTGAAGTCCATCTTTTTGACTTCGAACAAAGTATTTATGGTGAAACGGTTCGTATTAATTTTGTAAATAAAATTCGAGACGAACAAAAATTTAAAAATTCAAACGAATTAATAAGTCAATTAAATAAAGACAAAATTAGAGCTTTAAACGATTTAAACATTCTTAAGGAGGCTTAATGGCTTTATCCAAAGAGCAAAAAGAAACAATTACCAAAAAACATGGTGATAGTGTAACCGATACCGGTAAAACTGAAGTGCAAATTGCATTATTAACAGAAAATATCAACCAACTCACACCGCATTTTGGTGAGCATAAGAAAGATCATCACTCAAGAAGAGGTCTTTTGAAAATGGTTGGTAAAAGAAGACGATTATTAGACTATCTTATCCAAATAGATATTTCTCGGTATCGTTCTATAATTAAAGAGCTTGGTATCCGCCGGTAGTCAAGTCAGGCGTTTACTATCTCAATCTACTTTCCTCTGCAAGGAGCATGGAATAGATACGCGGTTTTTTCGATTTTCATTTTAAAGGAGTTTATACAAATATGTTAGTTTTAAAAGAGTTAAAGCTTGATGAGAAGCTGTTTTCTTTAGAGACAGGGCGAATGGCAAAACAGGCGGACGGTTCTGTTTTAGTCCGGCTTGGCGATACGATATTACTTGTTACCGTCGTGGGGGCATCTGAGCCTAAAGAAGGTCTTGATTTTTTTCCATTATCGGTTGATTACAGGGAAAAAGCATACGCGGCCGGAAAATTTCCGGGTGGTTTCTTTAAAAGAGAAGCAAGGCCCAGCGAGAGAGAAATATTGAGCGCACGACTCGTTGATCGTTCAATACGCCCACTTTTTGAAGAGGGCTATAAAAATGAAATCCAGATTTTGATTAATGTTCTATCTGCAGATAAAGAAAACAGCGCGGATATTCTTGGCATTACGGCTGCATCTACAGCATTGCTGATTTCTGATATTCCATTTAACAACCCCATTGCAGGCGTTCGGGTGGGACGAGTTGATGGTAAGTTTATTATGAACCCGACTTATGAAGAGTTGGCTGAAAGTGAGTTGGACTTGGTTATTGCCGGAACAGCAGATTCTATCGTTATGGTAGAAGGTGAAGCAAGTGAGATTAGCGAAGAGGACATGTTAGGAGCTTTAGTTTTTGGGCATGATAAAATTAAAGAACTTATCAAACTTCAAATTGAGTTAGCTGAAGCATCGGGCAAACCTAAACGGGAATTTGCGGCTGTAGAAAAAAATGAAGCACTTCACTCTAAAGTGAGTGAACTGGCGCAAAGTAAACTCAATGATATTTTTTCAACCGCAGATAAAAAAGAAAGAAAGCATAAGCTGAAATCATTGTTTACCGAAATCACCGAGTCGCTGGAAGAAGAGTTCCCGGAAAGTGGTAAAGAGGTTGGCGAAATATTTCACGATTTGGAAAAGAGTTTTCTCCGAAACATGATTGCAGAGAACGGTAAAAGAATTGATAATCGGGGTCTCGACGATATTCGTGATATAACTTGTGAGGTTGACGTACTTCCTCGTACTCATGGTTCCGCTCTTTTTACTCGAGGACAAACGCAAGCCCTGGCTACTGTAACACTCGGAACCAAAATGGATGAGCAGAAAATGGATGAGCTTGCCGGTGAATACTGGAAAAGCTTTATGCTGCATTATAATTTTCCACCCTCTTGCGTGGGTGAAATTCGTATGATGAGAACGACCAGTCGTCGTGAAATTGGCCATGGTAATCTCGCCGAAAGATCAATTAAACCTTCCATGCCAAGCGAAACGGATTTCCCTTACACGGTACGGATTGTTTCAGAAATCCTTGAGTCTAACGGCTCGTCTTCGATGGCATCGGTTTGTGCTGGTACTTTGTCACTTATGGATGCAGGTGTGCCTTTAAAGGCTCCAATTGCGGGTATAGCAATGGGATTAATCAAAGAGAATGACAAGTTTTTTGTTCTAACTGATATTCTTGGCGACGAAGATCATTTGGGTGATATGGATTTTAAGGTTGCCGGTTCCAAAGATGGTATCACCGCTTTTCAGATGGATATAAAGATTCAAGGTATTCCAACTGATGTCATGGGTGAGGCGCTTGGCAAAGCAAAAACTGCCCGCCTAAAGATTCTTGACATTATGAATGAAACCCTTGCCCAACCGCGTGATGAAATGTCTGAGTATGCACCGAGAATTACTTCAATACAAGTAGAGCAAGATTGTATAGGAACTATAATCGGGCCTGGAGGCAAAACAATTCGTGCTATTACTGAAGAGTCAGGCGCTACAATAAATATCGATGACGATGGTGTGGTGCTTATCGCTTCTGCAGATCCTGAAAGTAGTGCAATTGCTGCTAAGATGGTTAGAGCTTTGATTGAAAAACCAGAAAAAGGTAAAATTTACAAAGGCAAGATAAAGAAGATTATGAACTTTGGTGCTTTCGTCGAAATTTTACCGGGTAAGGAAGGTTTGCTGCATATTTCAAAAATTGCGCATGAAAGAATTGAACGGGTTGAAGACGTGTTGAAGCAAGGGGAAGAAGTAGAGGTTAAGTTGCTTGATATTGATGCACAAGGAAAAATGGATTTAAGCCGGAAAGCATTATTACCTAAAGAAGAATAAAATTACTTAAATGCTAGTGAATGATTCATCTTATCGTAAAACAGTTCTTGATTCCGGTGTTCGGGTTATTAGCGAGAAAATTCCCTATGTCAGGTCTGTTTCAATCGGCGCATGGATTACTGTTGGCTCAAGAGATGAAAATGCCAAAATAAATGGCATCTCCCATTTTATAGAACACATGATGTTCAAGGGAACATCATCAAGAAATGCCGCTGAAATTGCTCAGAGCCTTGAGTCAGTAGGCGGCCATTTAAATGCGTTTACAGGTAAAGAACAAACCTGTTACTATGCACATATTCTCGACGAACACCTTGAAATTGCTGTCGACGTAATTGCTGATTTTTTAAGTGATTCTATCTTTGACCCTGTTGAAATGGCCAAAGAAAAGAAGGTTATTCTTGAAGAGTTGCGGGCAATTGAGGAGACACCGGAAGAGCTTGTTTTCGATTTGTTTTGGCGTGATATTTTTGATGATCCTCTCGGGCTGTCAATTATCGGAAATCAAAAAACCATAAACCAATTCAGCCAGGATAATATTTTAGATTATATTTCTCATAACTACTCTTCTAATCGAATTGTTGTGGCGGCATCGGGAAACGTGGATCATGAAACTTTGG
Organism: Candidatus Zhuqueibacterota bacterium; assembly: GCA_029262035.1. GTDB lineage: Bacteria > Zhuqueibacterota > Zhuqueibacteria > Oceanimicrobiales > Oceanimicrobiaceae > JAJDAE01. The sequence goes on along the minus strand of JAJDAE010000263.1, from coordinate 3,080 downwards.
TCAATTTGGTTCGCAATAAATTTGAAAAAATGCCTAAATCTGTTGCTAACAATCCGGTACAATCAAATATAAAGAAACCGGCAAGAAATGTAATTGAAGATGGCAGTTTGCAATCGCATATTTGTATTGGCACCCCTGGCTTACCTTATGTGCATAAAGAAAAATTTTCGTTACTTATTCTAAACACGCTTTTGGGTGGCGGAATGAGTTCGCGATTGTTTCAAAATATCAGGGAAAAACATGGTTTAGCCTATTCAATTTATTCTTTTCTTGATTTCTTATTTGATACAGGAATTTTAGGGGTTTATGTTGGAACAGATTTGCAAAATATAGACCCTGCTCTGGAACTTATTAATCAGGAATTAAATAAACTCCGCACTCAAAAAGTTAGAAGAGACGAACTTGATAGGATAAAAGCTCAATTGAAGGGTAATATCATGCTAGGGCTTGAAAGTACGTCCAGTAGAATGAGCAGGTTGGCGAAAATGGAAATCTATCTGGAAGATTATCATACTTTGGATTCTACTTTAGCTGAAATTGAGAAAGTGACGTCCGAAGATATTTTAACCGTTGCGACGAGACTTTTGAATGAGGACAATATTTTTACAACGATACTTAAACCAAAGAAATAGTTTCTTTCATTAGGAGAAGGTGGGAAAATGATAATTGGAATTCCAAAAGAAATTAAAACCAACGAAAACAGAGTTTCCCTGTTGCCCGTCGGTGTTGAATTGCTAAAAGCATGTGGGCATAGCGTTTTGGTTGAAACAAACGCCGGGTCCGGTAGTGGTTTTGCGGATGATGAATATAAAACTGCCGGAGCTGAAATAATTTCGACTCCTGCAGAGGTCTATAAAAAATCTGATATGATAATTAAGGTGAAAGAACCCTTAAAAGTTGAGTATGAGCTTATCCGGGAAAACCAGATTATTTTTACTTATTTTCATTTTGCAGCTTCAGAAGAGCTGACAAAGGCCATGGTGGACTCAAAATGTGTTGCGATTGCGTATGAAACAGTCCAGGAAAAAAGTGGACAGTTACCGCTTTTAACACCAATGAGTGAAGTAGCTGGCCGAATGGCCATCCAAGATGGGGCAAGGTATCTCGAAAAATTACATGGCGGTAAGGGAATTTTACTCGGCGGCGTACCTGGAGTAGAGCCTGCAAAAGTAGTGATTCTAGGCGGTGGCATTGTGGGGACGAATGCGGCAAAAATGGCAGCGGGGTTGGGTGCACGAGTTTCCATTCTTGATATAAGTTTAGAACGGCTACGTTATTTAGATGATGTAATGCCCAAAAACGTTATAACCTTAATGTCAAATCCGGCAAATATTCGTAATGAAATATCTTTAGCAGATCTTGTCGTTGGGGCTGTGCTCATTCCCGGTGCCAAAGCACCCAATTTAATTACCCGGGATATGTTAAAGCTAATGAAAAAAGGTTCCGTTATTGTGGATGTTGCAGTTGATCAGGGAGGTTGTGTCGAAACCATTCATCCTACGACACACGAAGAACCTATTTATGAAATTGAAGGTGTTATTCATTATGGCGTTGCCAATATGCCTGGCGGAGTTCCTATGACTTCCACCAAAGCGTTGACCAATGCGACCTTACCATATGTCCTTAAAATTGCAAATAGCGACTTTCCTCAAATAGCAAAGGTGAATGAGGAAATACGAAAGGGGATTAATATTCTAAACGGTAAAATAGTCTATAAACAAGTTGCTGAAGCATTTGATTTACCATTTAGCAACATCGATGATATTTTATGATTTTTAAAAGGTCTCAATGTTTGTTCCAATTTTAGCGTATCATAAAGTTCAGAACCAGGCAGAGCTCGGGGTGTCTAACACTAGCCCTAAACAATTTGAGAGACAAATAAAATATCTATGTCAAAATGGCTTCAAGTCCACTTCAATTGAGGATTATGTTAAGGGAAGAAGTTTTGGCGACAAGCATGTAATCATTACATTTGATGATGCGTATACTTCAGTTTTTGAAAATGCTTTTCCAATTTTAGATAAATATAATTTCAAAGCAACTATTTTTGTGATTACAAAGTTCGTTGGTGAATATAATAGTTGGGATTATCATTTTAAGAAATTTAGAATAACTCATTGCGATTGGGAACAAATTAAAGAACTCCGGAATAAAGGGTGGGAGGTAGGCTCGCATACAGTTTCGCATCCCAATTTAAAAAAAATATCGAGTAGAAAACTTTGGTTTGAAATCAGGTACTCAAAAGAAGTTATTGAAAACTATTTAAACAGCGAAGTTACCACGATATCCTATCCGTTTGGTTCCTATAATGGTGAGACAATTGATGTTGTTAAGTCCTCAGGATATGAGGCGGCGTGTACTTTAGGCCACAACTATCCCTATAATGAAAATTTTCCATTCGCTTTATTTAGGCGAGGAGTCTATTGTTTTGAACCCATGCGTGTATTTAAACTGAAGCTATCCAATAATTCATTTGCTCATGTTGATGATCTTAGGCAAAAAGCTTTTTCCTGGATTTCACAGAAGGGCATGCTTTTACAGGCGTTGAAGTCTAACTGAAATATTACTTGTTTAAAATTTACATTTTACTATATTTTGTTGTGTGAAATTCATTAAATAATCGTGAGGGTTTTTAATGAAAGACTTGGCTATAAAAAAGTTATATCACTCTACTAGCGAAGTCAGTGAAATGACATCTGTAAAGCCTTATATTTTAAGGTATTGGGAAAGCGAATTCCCGCAGTTAAGGCCTTCAAAAAATAAGGCAGGAAAGCGGATATATCGTCAAAACGATATTCGTTTGATCAGGCTCATTAAAAAGTTACTTTATGAAGAAAAGTTTACTATAGAAGGTGCTATAAACCAAATTAATGAGTCTAAAAAAAGTAAACAACAACCGAATTCACCCTTAAAACAGGAAAAACTTAAGAGTGTGGTTGTAGATTTAAAGAAATCGTTGCAAGGTATCTTAGACCTATTAGAAGACAAAAGTATATAAAAGTACGGGGCGTAGCGCAGTCCGGTTAGCGCACTTGACTGGGGGTCAAGGGGTCGAAGGTTCAAATCCTTTCGCCCCGACA
>JAJDAE010000262.1 GCA_029262035.1 Candidatus Zhuqueibacterota bacterium | reverse complement strand
CTTTTGCCAATGCCGCCAAGCCCGTGTATAACCTGGTTGATGGCAACATTGTGGTCGGTTTGCAGAGTATTTTGCAGTTGCTCCAAAATTTCTAAACGGCCGGTGAAGAACTCATTGCGCTTTGGAATATTCCAGGCGGTTTTGTTGGATGGAGTCTCGGGTGCTAATTCTCCAATTTTGCCTTCAATCCGCTCAACAGTTGTTTTGATGTCATCTAATTTATTGCCTGAGCGAAGAGTGAGCAGGTTGACAAAATTCTGGTCTTGACTGAGACCTTTATAAAGCGCCAGAATGAATTTATCTGCTGTCTCTTCCGGGTCACCAGCTGGCAAGATTTCTTTGAAAATATCAATATAAATCTGCTTTTGGGGTAGGGCTCCGGTTTGGGTATTTTTCAGAACGTCAATAACTTCCGGCGCAGTGAGCAGTTTATTCAGAAAGATTTTTTTGATGGTTTTGTTTTCAGGTGCGACTTTGGCGAATGCGTTATCAAAGGCCTTATCGATTGTTGGTGTTTTCAGAACGCGATCAATAGCTGCGTTGATTTTTGTTCCGGCACGGCCCTCAATGAGTTTGCCCGCTTGTCCGGCTAGGTAGAGGGTTATTGTCGCAGTGGTTACAGGTTCCATCCTGTTCTCCGGGAGTTTTGGTTTTTAGACTTCGACTTTTTAAAGAATAGAAATATTCTTCAAAAAGTCAACAAATGAAGGTAGAAACAGGTTCGAAATATTCGGGATAGAGAAAATGGATTTCCAGAAAGCTAACGTTGCGAAGGTTTTAAACCTTCGCAACGTTGTTTGGATTTGATTTAACCAAGTGCTATTTTTCAGGTGCCCGAAGTTCTTCCCGCTTATTTGCGGGACTCGCTGCAGGTTCACCATATTTACACAGAGCGATATAATATATAAATGCCCAAACCTTAGAAACGCCGTCTTCCTTACAGATATTTCTAAATAATTTATCCGAAGTCTTTCTATGAGTTTTTAAGTCGAGTTTCCCAATTCGCATTAATTGATACAACGCATCATGGATCAGTGCTGCACGCAGGTTTTTGTCTGAGTCTATAATCGGTCCTGACACGCCGTCCCAGGCGTATCCTGTTTTAATTACAAGATTTCCCTGACTATCCAGAGCAATGTAGTCTTCCGCGATGTCTTTATCCGGCTTGATTGCAATATTAATTTTGTAGTCCTGATTTAACTGATATTTGTAATCGCCCTTGTATAATATGTGTCTTTCATTGGCCATTGCTGTTCCCTCCTTTGAAATTGAATTTTAGAGTTCTACAAAATACCAGAATGTTCAAAGTTTGCTGTCATACCTGCGAATGCAGGCATCTCGTAAACTGCTAATTATTTTAACCCTGGAGACTCTTGCATCCGCAGGAGTGACACTTTTTTTTCCATATTTTGCAGAACTCTAATTTAACTAAATTAATCTCTGATCTTTTTTAAAAAATTGAGTGCTTCTTCGTCTTTTTCTGAAATATATAAAACTTGGTTGTTCTTCACAACACAAACATGGTTGCATTGATCGAGGTGACTAAAGTTTGAGGATTCTCTGAGTCGGTGCTGAATCAGAGAATTTTTATTATCAACAGCGCAAAATACCGCCTCTTGCAACTTCGAGAATCGCGGTTTCCACCCGGCGATTGCGCAGACGGAGAAGTCGCCTTTTTCGATAATCTTACCATCAACTCGAAGGTAAGCTGTTGAGCTTATTCCCGGCTTTTCCCCATCCGTTTTCAAGATCGATTCCAATAATCTGATGCTGTCGATTTGCCGTTTATGCCTGTTACCAAAGCCAGGGGAATATTATGAATTTTGTTCTAGTCGAGACTTTCCGGATCCGGTAATTTATTTATGTCCCAGGTTTGCGAGCCAAAGCCTATCCCAACTGAAGCGCTGTCATCGTCGCTAAGGAAACCGACCCCCCTGCTCTTCAGCCTTTATTTTTAGTCACATCAATTGTGGACTGCTTTCTTCTGCGAGGGCTGGTCTTCAAAAAAAAGTAACCTTGCGAAGATTTAAAATCTTCGCAAGGTTTATTAAAAGCTATAGAGATTTGATGATTTTCTTACCCGGATAAACTGCCAAATCGTCGAGTTGTTCCTCGATACGAAGTAGCTGGTTGTACTTGGCAATTCTGTCGGAACGGGATGCAGAACCGGTTTTGATTTGTCCGGCGTTGGTCGCAACCGCAATATCGGCAATGGTGGTATCTTCGGTTTCACCGGAACGGTGAGAAATAACCGAGGTGTAAGATGCTGACTTTGCCATTTCAATTGCATCCAGGGTCTCGGTCAAAGAACCGATCTGATTCACCTTTACCAGAATTGAATTGCAAATACCGCTTTTAATGGCGCGTTCTAAACGTTCGGTGTTGGTCACCAAAAGATCGTCGCCAACCAATTGGATTTTTGAGCCGAGCTTGTCGGTCAGGCGCTTCCAGCCATCCCAGTCATTTTCATCCAGACCATCTTCAATTGAGATAATGGGGTACTTGGCGCAGAGGTCTGCCATAAATGTTATCATTTCTTCGGAGGAAAGCTGCTTGTTTTCTGAAGCAAGATTGTAAAGCTTTTTCTCTGCATCATAAAATTCACTGGAAGCCACATCCATGGCGATGAAAGCATCTTCGCCTGGCTTGTAGCCGGCTTTTTCAATGGCGGTCATAATTACCTGCAACGCCTCTTCGTTGGACTTTAAGTCCGGGGCGAAACCACCTTCGTCGCCAACTGAAGTATTGTAATTTTTACTGCTCAGTACTTTTTTCAGCGAATGGAAAATTTCTGTGCCCATACGCAACCCTTCGGAAAATGTATCTGCCCCAGCCGGCACAACCATGAATTCCTGCATATCCACACTATTGTCGGCGTGAGAACCACCATTCAAAATGTTCATCATTGGTACGGGTAGGGTTTTGGCATTTACACCACCCAAATATTGGAAAAGCGGCAGGTCTACAGAATTCGCCGCTGCTTTTGCAACCGCCAGCGAAACACCAAGAATGGCATTCGCTCCAAGCTTTTCTTTATTTTTGGTTCCATCCAAATCAAGCAACAAACTATCGATGTAAGTTTGATCGGTTGCCAATTCGCCAATCAATTCCTCGGCGATGGTTTCGTTTACATTTTCAACCGCAGTTAAAACACCCTTGCCGCCATAACGGGTTTCATCTTTGTCGCGCAATTCAATGGCTTCATGCTCTCCGGTGGACGCACCGGATGGCACGGCAGCTCGACCCCATGCGCCATCTTCAAGATATACATCTACTTCTACAGTTGGATTGCCGCGGGAGTCCAATATTTCGCGGGCACCAATATCCAAAATCGTTGACATTTTATAAAATCTCCTTAATCTAAAAATAGTGAATAAATAATTTGTTCAAAAATTAAACTGCGGGGCCTATCTCTTCTACCTTAATTAAATTGGTAGAGCCGGGTTTACCATGTACCGGGCCGGCGGTAGTCACAACAATATCACCAGACTTTATTAGCCCCACTTTTCTCGCCTCAATTATGGCCATTTCGATACGTTGTTCAGAATTTTTATAGTCGAGCAAATGAAATGCCCGAACACCCCAAACAAGGCCAAGTTGGCGCACAACTTTTTCATCGGGACTGAAAGCCAATACAGGCCGGTTTGGCCGAAACGAACTGATGGACCTTGCTGTTGCACCCGATTGTGACGGGGTTAAAATGGCAGAGGCGCCAAGGCTCTGAGCCATTTCACAAGCCGCCTGGCTTACTGCCCAGGTTATCGAACTTGTTTTTTTAAGAGAATGCGGTTTTGTTGTCGTTTTAATATGGGCTTCTATAGTCCGGGCAATTTTTGACATGGTTTTTACCGCTTCAACCGGATATTCGCCAATGGTCGTTTCTTCAGAAAGCATAATGGCATCTGTGCCGTCGAACACAGCGTTGGCCACATCGTTGGCTTCCGCGCGGGTCGGTCGTGGATTGTCCACCATTGATTTTAGCATTTGGGTGGCGGTAATTACCGGTTTTTTCGCATTATTGCATAACCGAATAATTCGTTTTTGCTCAAGCGGTACTTTCTCCAAAGACGTTTCAACAGCTAAATCACCACGAGCCACCATCACACCATCTACAACTTCAATAATGGATTCCAGATTTGCCAGCGCCTCATGCTTTTCAATTTTGGCGATTATCGGGACTGTCTTGCCCTCTTGTGCCATTACGTTTTTAACCAGTTCAATATCTTCGGGTCGGCGCACGAAGGACATGGCTACAAAGTCAACGTCTTGCTCAAGGCCAAAAACCAGATCCCTTTTGTCTTTTTCAGTGAGTGCGGCAATGGAGAGTGAGCGTTCCGGCAGATTTATGCCTTTGTTTGAAGATAACTCCCCGCCTACGATAACCTCACAAATCACATCCTTGTTTTCTACACTTTTTACGCGCAGCTCAATGCTGCCATCAGCCAACAATATCTGGTCGTTGGCATGAACTTCCTCATGGAATTTGTTAAATCCGGTCGAAACCCGTGATGCCTCACTGATATTTTGCTCTGAAGTGAGGGTAAAGGTGTCACCATTTTTTAAGCTGATAGAACCCTGTAGTATTTTGCCGGTTCGGATTTTCGGGCCGGCCAAATCCTGTAAAATTGCTACCGGTCTTTGTTTTTCCGCAGTGAGTTTTCGAATTAACTCAATTCTTTGTTTATGCTCTGCGTGATCGCCGTGAGAGAAATTTAGGCGGGCGACACTCATCCCTGCGTCGATAAGCGGGCCTAAAATTTCCGGGCTGTCACTTACGGGGCCAATGGTACAAACTATCTTTGTATTTCGCATCATGCAACTCCTACAAGAATAATCCTTAAATCCATTACATTGGTGTTTGTCGGGCCGGTTTTAACCAAATCATTCAACGCTTCAAAAAACGGATAAGCGTTGTTTTCATTCAGATGTTTCTCTGCGTCCAGGTTTGATTTTTCAGCGCGTGTTATGGTTTGCCCGTCACAAATTGCACCGGCAGCATCCGTAGGGCCATCGGTACCGTCTGTCCCCGCGCTTAAGATAACAACTGAATCCAAACAAGCAAGGTTTAAAGCCGCTGCCAGAACAAATTCCTGATTTCTGCCGCCCTTGCCATTTCCCTGCAGCGTTACCGTGGTTTCGCCACCGGAAATAACACAAGCCGGCGCTTTTACCGGGTTGCCGGATGCCGCTATTTCTTTTGCGATGGCAGTGTGTATTTTTGCCACCTCCCGGGTTTCGCCTTCAATTGCTGAAGAAAGAATCATAGAGTTATAGCCCAACGCTTCGGCTTTTTGTTTCGCCGCAGATACAGCCTGAAAATTGTTCGCGATTATCACGTTTTGTGTCTTGTTGAAAATTGAATCCCCGGGCTTTGGCGTCTCGCTAATTTTACCGGTTAATCCGTTTTGAATATGCTGTTTAATCGTGTCTGAAATATCGGATTCTAAGTTGTATTTCTTGAAGATGTTAAGAACTTGCTGGAAGGTGGAACTGTCGGGCACGCTGGGGCCGGAAGCAATGCTGTTCAGCGGGTCGCCAACCACGTCCGACAGAATCAGGGTGATAAGCCGGGCTGGCGCTGCGAGCCGGGCGAATTGGCCGCCTTTGATTTGTGAAATATGTTTACGCACCGTGTTTATTTCGGTGATGTCCGCGCCGCAAGCCAAAAGTTTGCCGGTTAAATCCTGTTTTTCTTTAAGTGAAATGCCTGCCGCCGGTAAAGGCAACAACGCTGAACCGCCGCCGGAAATCAGGCAAATAACCAGGTCATCCTCTTTGGCCTGATTTAAAATGCTCATAATTTTTTGCGTACCGGACACACCGGCTTCATCTGGTACGGGGTGCCCGGCTTCGTGAATTTTTATTTTTTTAAGCGGCGCAAGATGCCCGTATTTCACATTGATTGCGCCTTCGGTGATTTCATCCGGTAAGATTTCTTCAATTGCAGTGGCCATCGCCGCACCGGCTTTCCCGGCGCCAACGACGTAGATATTTTTAAAACCGCCCAAATTATATTTTTTGTTTGAAACTAAAAATAGGTCGCCTTGCCGGGAACAATGCTTCAATATTGCAGCATGTGGGTCCACAGCCTGCAAGCCGGCCTTGTAAATATTAAGCGCATCTTCGCGGAGTTTGGATAGAATCACTGGCCATTTCCTGTTTTATAAAGAGAGCGAATATGTAAAAATGTTTTATGATACAACTCGGTTTTAAAATCCGGGAATGCCGATGAATAGGCTGTAAAAACGCCTTTTTCGTACGACAAAGTTGGGTCTGCGTAAATTCCGTGGCTTAGATAAATTTTTTGGGCATTATATTTTGCCGAAGCCAGAACGACTTTGTTGAAATCCATATAACCTGGATCCAGATTAATTTTACGCTTTCCTGCCACGGCTAAATCTTCTTCAATTTTATTTGTTTGAATTTTTACTTTGGCGAGCTTGCCGGGATCAATTAGTTTCTCAAAGGATAAAAAAAGTCGAAAAATTGGTGAGCCCATTTCAGTTTCATAATAACTGGAAAAATCAAACTTGAATTCTGTGCTTTTGTAGTCAAATTTGCCGAATTGTTCTTCGAGAGATTCGAAACTGGGATTTAAGATTTTTTTTTCGCTGTACAGCACACCGATAAAAAGTTTGACCGGGACAGGTTCGGAGGGCTTCATGCTCTTTTTCTCAACTTCTTAAATCATCATTCGTTAATCGACATTCGATATTCTTCTGCATCAGTTTGAATATCGAACACCGATTAACGATTTTAGATTTACGATTTTTTTATCATTGAAGGTTTTTCGATGCTGTTCCCATACTCTTTACAAAAATTGAAATCAACTCGTTATTTTCATCCTTGGCTTTTATAATCTTGTTTTCAGTTTTGTATAATTTGCAGCGATGAATTATTTTAAGACAGACAAATGTTTCGCGTAACTCCTTTAAAATCACCTTCATTTTATGAATGAAGTCTTTTCTTGATTCTGCACTTTGGGCTTCCCCATAGTTCAATGAAACTGATGTACCTGAACGAGCCAATTGCCCTGATAGATGATTGCCTGCTTTCGTCTTAGGCATTTCATTTACAAGTTCAATTATTAGGACAGAAAACTCAATCAATCGATCTTCTAAATCATATTTGTTCATACGTTTACTAATTCATTAAATTCACAAATCATTATTTGTGAATCCACATTCGATATTCTTGTGTCTTAGATTGAATATCGAACATCAATTAGCAGTTTTTGATTTCGTCATTCAATTCACTCTCAAGAAATATTTTGTGATTTCCTTTTGGGAAATTACCCGCACCAGAACAATTTTCTCTTCTTCAAAAGCAAGGCAGACGAATGTACTGCCAATTTTTATACGCGCAAAATTCAGAGAGATATTTTTGGTGGTTATGTCCTTAAAATTTGCATTT
>JAJDAE010000261.1 GCA_029262035.1 Candidatus Zhuqueibacterota bacterium | reverse complement strand
ATCAGTCCTGAAAAAGTTTCTCCTTGAATATTTTTACATCATTTTCTTCATCGTTTAACCATGTCCGAGCGCTGCTATACTTCCAATGTTCTGCTCTCAGAACCAGACCCTTTCTAACCGGATTGTTGTGCAAATATTCTAATTTTTGTAAAAAAAGTTTGGTGAATAAATTGCCTTTGGATGAAATTCATCCTGCCATATCTTATAGTTCTGTTTCTTTTTCCTGTTTTCAGTTGCCTTTTGAAAAACATATAAAAATAGTTTGGCATTATCCTTCTCAAGCTGCTTTGCAATTTCTGAGGATGTATAATGTTTAAAATCTCTCATTATGTTTGATAATCTTGTTTCGTCTGTATTATATGTTATAAGGTGGAGATGATTGAGCATAATCACATAACCGATGACATACAGTCCTTTATTTTCCGTGCAATAATTTAAGCTGTCGATAATTATTCGAAAATATTTTTCTTCCTTAAATATACATTGCCATTGTACGATTGTGCACGTAGAAAAATAGACATTTGTATCATCATGAATTCTGTAATGTTTCATTTAATAACTTGGACGTGTATTTTTATTAAATCAGTATTGTTTTTCTAAATCACAACTTAGGGCAGAAGCCCTTTCTAATTGCGCCCTGGGAAGAATCCCAGGGCGAGCGGAAAGATGGAGGTGATTGAGCATAATCACATAACCGATGACATACAGTCCTTTATTTTCAGTGCAATAATTCAAGCTATCGATAATTATACGAAAATGTTTTTCTTCCTTAAATATACGTTGCCATTGTACAATTGTGCACGTAGAAAAATATACATTTGTATCATCCTGAATTTTGTAGTGTTTCATTTAATAACTTGGACGTGTATTTTTATTAAATCAGTATTGTTTTTCTAAATCAACTTAGGGCAGAAGCCCTTTCTAATTGCGCCCTGGGAAGAATCCCAGGGCGAGCGGAGGAAAGTATGCCCGAAGGCAGCCGTGACCCACGCTTAATTAATTTTGGCTTCCTTCCCTCTAATTTCGTAGGAATTCGAGTTCAGCAGAAGCGGTAACTGTTGTTACTACGGAGGATACTCCGGCAATGGTCTCTGTAGTGGAACCCGATGAGCAAGCAGTCTAACATCCAGGATATCAATGTCACCCCGGCCTATGTGCCGGGGTCTCATGACTCCACATCCCAAACCATCAATAAGATTCCTGCATCCGCAGGAATGGCAGTAACATATCTGAAGGCTTGTTTGACCCTATGGTGACAACGATTTTACATCTTTATTCTTCCCGAATCTCGAGTTTTTTGAAATCCAGAATTCGCTTTTTGCCCGGGTACTGCATTTCCAAAAGCTGGCTGTCGACATCAGCATTCAAAAACGGTCCTGCAAACAGTGGCGTTTGGGTTAAATCGACCACCTCACCGTTTAATTGCCGCCCATCCGGAAAAGAAAATTCCATTTTGTCAGCATCCAGGTTTTTGTAAGCAACGGACACATTGCCCTCCTCCAAAACTGCTAAAGGGATATGGCTTCTAAGTTTTTGCGTGAATTTTTTAAAGGAGCCGATTTCATCTTTGGAACGTACCTCAACAACATAACCATTTTGCAGTTCCCAACTCCGGAAGCGATAATTGCGCAGCGGCATGGCGCCGTCATTAACCCGGCTGCCTGTAACGGCTGCAAACGCAGGTTTTGCAATTTTATATTCAGCGTTCCACTCACCTGGTTGCAACGGGTACCAGGCAACGTAGGTGTCACCGGCCTTGCAAAAAATCCACCCGGATTTATCGATAATGCGTTCTTGCAGATTTGCCGGAAAGAAAGCATCGATATGATTCGATGTGGTACCCAAAGGAACATCGTATAATGCAATCAAAGTGTTTTTATGCTGAAAGGTGCGTTCGTTCGGCGAACCGCCTGTCCACTTGTCATGTTTATTGTAGCTTTTTTTCGAGGAAACAATATCGTCCATACAAAGCTTGTTAAACGTCGGAAAAAACATACCAATCTCATAGCATGACCAGTACGGATGCAACCCGAAAATAATGGAATGCGGTTTGCCAAAATTGTAGCGCACACTCCAGGTGTGTTGTTGAATAGGCTGTAATAAACCACCCATTAATGAACCGATTACATAGTCTTTGGTCATGTAAGTATATTTATAAACCGCAGGATTTTTTTCTTTGCCAAAACGAATGTTGTGCCGGACACGTTTTCGCTCACGGTGCACATACGATTTTTCCCGATCATTGGCTATCTGGTAAATAATTTCCGGCATCTTATAACCGGTTAATATGGCGACAACCATCCAGCCGGTGCGGCGCGGCTCACCACTTAAAAAATAGAGTGCCGCAACTCCCGAACAAACACTTCTTTCCATTTCCATCAGCTTGTTTTCATAAATACGGCTGTGTCCGCCGCCATATTGTTGGTTTAAGTGCTCAACAGCAAAATCCGCCAGGAAATATTCGGAGAGCATTTCGCCCAGCAGCTTTAAATCCTTATCCTGCGCAAAACCGGCCAGTATGGTCGAGGCATGCAGGTATTCGATGATATAGTCCGGGGAATCAAATTCGCCTTGTCCTTTGGTCGTGGTCAACTTTGCCCAGTCGAACAAATATTCTTTGGCTTCCTTTCGGTTTTCCTCTGAGCTTTTTCCGTTATACCACTCGGAGCCCGGTAAATCCGGCCATTGTTCTGCAGCCAGGAAAAGAGCGGAATAATACATGGCCCAGTGGTTTTCCGTATCTCCTCGGGACGGCGCATAAGTTTTCCAGGCGTTGCGGATTGCGGCTTTACATTCAGGAGACATGACATCTTTCCCCACAATGTAATTGGTGATGACGGGTACCATCCAGAACATGGCGCCCCTGGGTCTCTTGAGCAATTCCATGACCAGGCTATCGGCAATTTCAACGCCATTGCGGGTGCCGTAGCGGGCAGCAGTTACGGTATAATTTGCTGACTTCAAGGTATCATAGGATGCCAAAAGCGCATTCGCTCTTTCATCAAATTTTTTCAGATATTCTACGCGGGAAAGCAGTTGCGCCCGGCTTACTGAAACCAGACTGAAACCAATCAAAACTGCGGATATTATATTTCTCTTATTCATTATCCTCTCCATCATAATCTACTACTTTTATTTCAGAAATCTGCCCATTGTCAATACCCAGCCAGCTCCAGGTTTCGCCGCCATCTTCGGATCCGAAAACACCGCCATTCAAAGAACCGGCATATACTTTTTGACTGTCAATCGGGTCAACCGCAATGGTGCTGATATCTAAATTGTCCAGGCCATTGATGTAATTTTGCCATTTTTGTCCGCCGTCCACAGATTTATAAATACCGGTAGAAAAACCACCGGCGTAAATTACTTCGGGATTAGTTGGGTCGAAAGTAACAGTATAAAACGTACTGTGTACCACACCGTCTTCACGCTTCTCCCAATGTTTCCCACTGCTCAGGCTGAAATAAAGTCCGTTATCCTCCGTGCCGACTACAAGCATCTCTGCATCTTGAGGATTTTGTTCAATAACCCGAATATGTGGAATTTCCAATCCGGCTTTACGCCAGCTTTCTCCCGCATCTTTACTTTCATAAACTACGTCCTCGGTAGCTGCAAAAATATGATCAGGGTCAACATGGCTGACAACAAAGGAAGGGATATAGGTTGCATCCGGGCCATGTAATCCGTTATTTTTCTGTTGCCAGTTATGGCCGCCATCAACTGATTTATAAAAGCCGTAAGGCGTGCCGGCATAAACGATGTCAGAATTTGTGCGATCAAATTGCACAGAATGCACTTCAGTCATTTTCCAGTCGGAGGTTTCTTTCCAGGTTTTACCACCGTCCCGGGACTGATGCACGCCGGTATGTGTAGCCAGCGCCATAATTTCTCCCTGCGATGGCAAAAATATATCGAATCCGTAAACATAATTATTCGGGCGGCCGTAAAATTGCCAGGTGGTATCACTTTCGGGCGATTTATTAAAAAGTCCCGACAACGAAATTTTCATTCCGATATGATGGAAACTTGTTCGAAAAGTTGACACGTACAATCTCTTATCCTTAGCCGGTGCTTTCTCAGCAGCAAACGCCAGTAAAACAGCTAAGCCCAATACCAGGGCAATTTTTCGCATGATGCTTTCCTTATTAATTAATGAAATACTATTCGTGAATTTAATCTATATATATTCCGATTCTATGTCGATCAGTGTGGGTAAAGAGGTACTCTTGTTACAGCATTTAGCCACGGATTATTTTTTTTAATATACGAAGCGTTTGAATTCTACTTTCTCTTTACCAAAATTGATAAGTAATCCTACTTTGGTTTCTGTTGCCTTTAATTTATTGAGTAATTGCGGTTCGTCTTTTGAATTGTATTCTTTTGCAACTTTGAGCTCCACAATCACATTTTCGTCAACAAACAAGTCCACCTCATATTCACCTACAATTACACCTTTAAATTTCACTTTTATTGCATGCTCTATTTCAGCAGAATGGCTCCGGCGTAACAATTCAACCTGTAACGCCTTTTGATAGACTTTCTCCAGAAAACCATAGCCGAGAATATTGTACACTTCAAAAGCTGAACCTATAATAGCCTCTGTTATGTCTTCGTATTCTAAACTCATTTTATATCCGTGTCAAATCGGTGTGAATCCGTGGCCTATTAATTTCCATAATTATTACACTCACTAAACAACATAGAGCCTATATTCCTCTTTTCAATTCCGTATCTTTTATCTATCTATATGGCGTCGCAAAGTTTGAATTGGTAGAATTCCGCTGCAATCCCTTACGGCGAAACCTTATGCAGATGTGCATTAATCCGTATCAGCCACGATGTTATGACTGGCCTTCCTTTTCTTCCGCATCACCGCGTGTGACTCAGGAGATCCATCGTGGCTGGTGCCAAACCACATGTCAAATGGAATATCGGGTTCCCCGTAATTGCACTCGAAATA
>JAJDAE010000027.1 GCA_029262035.1 Candidatus Zhuqueibacterota bacterium | reverse complement strand
TGCGAGAGAATCTTCATCAACTATTTTGCCGGAAATAGTTGAAAAGGTGTCTACATTCAAGGTTCTAAAACCAAATAAAAAAGTACTGTCAACAGCAACAGCATTACCGGAAACATCAAAAATAGAATCGAGTGGGATTTTTATCAGATGTCGCTTGGCGCTGCTCAACGGAACTATTGGTCTGAAAACGGCTAGGTTGGGACCCGGCCAAGTCATTGACCCAGTGACAGAAATCGTAGAGTCCTCAAGGAAAGAAAAATTCCGTGTTAGCGAGCTGGTATCCATCGCCTCACTAAAAAACAATTCCACATTCGTCCCAAGTGTCACGGCAGTTGCATTTTCATCTGGAAGATATTTTACAATCTTAGGACGAAATGTATCCGGCTGCGCAACCCCTGTAAAAAAATCAGAATTGAATTCGGAATCAATTAGGTTACCACTCAAATCAAAAATAGAGTCCGCCCTTACGCTATATTCAACGCCCTCTGTTTGTTCGTTTGTAATCAGGTGCACCTGGGTTTTATCAATAGAGTTTTGGTAAACCGTAACAATTTCAAGTAATTCATCCGATTTCTTTTTATCGATGGCAATTGTATAATTTTTTAAATTTGTTGTTGATTCCGGGCTGACTTCTTCATCAAAATGAATGGAAAGGTTCTTGTTATTTTCTACAGAAACGGTAGAAATTGCCGGTCCGAGTGTATCCTGAACCTGAGTTCTAAAATTAATGTGCTCAATAGCCAGGCTATCTGAAAGCAGTTGAACGTCTTTTTGCGGTACGCCAATTCCATCGAGTCCAACTTCAAAAAAGCGATTATTGTCAGAATCTTTTATTGCAAAAATCCGGTAAATACCTTTTGATAAATGCGTTAGCTCATACCCCCCATCATTATTTGCCTGGGTAATATAGTTGGGCTGCGTGATGCTTGGGTTAGGTTCTTCCCCTGAATCCAGGATGTATGCCCAAATCAAAATACCCTTTGCCTGTTTCGAAAAAACACGTCCTGAAATTTTACCATCGCTTATTTTCTCTCCGGTAGAAAAAGCCAAAGTATAGGAGCTTGACAAACCGTTGCCATGCGTATCTTTCAAATCCGTGCCAAGAGTAAAAACATAGGTGCGGTCTTCACTCAGTTGTTTTTTAAATTCGATGACCAGACGCTTACCCTTCCAACGATACTTCACATCCTCCCCGGGATCCGGTGTTATAAAAATTGCTTTTTCAAGAGACTTTCGATTCATCCCTTCATTAAAGTAAAATTCAATCACTTGATCCAAAGGTACAAAAGTGCTATTTTGGGCCGGGATGACTTTGATGATTTCAGGTGGGATTTTATCTACCGGGCCTCCTGATGGACGCACTTGTTTTGCACACTGATAAAAAAGCAGCAACCCAATCAACATAAAATATATTTTTACACCATTACCTGAAAAAATTATAGAAGACAAGGAATGTCCTTATATTTGACAATTTAATTTCGCTAATGACAATACCAACTTTATTTCAAAAAATCCATAAAATTATCAGTCAAATTCCGAAAGGAAAGGTAGCAACTTACGGCCATATTGCTGTGCTTGCCGGAAACCCCAGAGCTGCGAGAACTGTAGGCTGGGTTTTAAATTCCAGCAAATCAGATGAACTGCCATGGCACAGAGTTATAAACGCCCAAGGGCGAAGTTCGTTTCCTGATAGAAATAAAAGAATGCTGCAACAAAGTATGCTGGAAGCCGAAGGTATTATTTTTAATAATGAAAAAGTTGATTTGGATATTTTTTTGTGGAATGGAAATAACTTACACTTAAGTTAAAGAGTTCCAGGTTTCCGGCCTAACATATTATAGAAACCTGACCTGACCGCTCAACTTAGTTTTAGACCAGGTTGGTTGCATTTTCCTGCCAAGCTTTGGGAAACTGCCCATGTACCTCCCCTTTATCTCCTTTCACGTAAATAATCGCAGCTCCCAAAAATAGATCCTGATTTTTTATCAGTACATAGCCATCGCCATCAAAAGATGCAACTTGCTCCAGAGCAACAGTAAATATCTTACCCTTTAGATAATCAGTAGTTTGCCCATCATTTAAGTTCAAAATATTTTTGCTCGCGAAATTCCCCAAAAACATTGTCCCCGGTGTTGTCGGCTTTGGGTTTTTCATGTTTATGTGAATAAAGGGCAAACCGAGCATGTGTGGTTGCGGCTTTGTTATCGGGCTGGTTTCCTTGCAGATTATTGCAGCATATTTTTTGTTGGTATGAAAAAGAATAAATTCATCAAATACAGACTTCGGAATTCCAAAGCGTTCAGTGAGCCTTCCGAGCAACCATTCTTCATCAACCGGATTTACTTTTGGATTATCCCAAAAAGAGACTGGCATAGAAACCTTATTTCTTCTATCATCAGCCAGCTTATCAATTACAGCGACAAAAAATCCGCCGGTATTGTTTTGATGCGGGTAAATCCGCAGGCAGTTTTCCATATCTTTTCGGTAGGTCTGTTGCTCCCAATTCAATAATCCCGGTGACCATTTTAGACCTGGCATTTTAATTTTGCGTATCTTGGCGGTAATTTTAGGTTCAACTGTTTCCAATGCCTGCTGGACCACATTTTCATTTTCTGCGGGAGCATAGGTACAGGTAGAATAAACAATTGTGCCGCCCGGTTTACAAAGTTGCAGCGCACGGGTTAGTACAGCTATCTGAGCCGCACAAACTTTACTTGAATATTGGTCTTCGACTGTTTGTAAAACATCAGGATTTTTTCTGGATGTCCCTTCGCACGAGCAATGGACATCGGCAATTATCTTGTCGAACTGCGCAGGTTGTTTCGGAAACCGGGTTGCATCGAAATTTGTTACCACTACATTGGTCAAACCCAGCCGATTTATCATTTGCCGGAGAGGACGCATGCGGCCTACATTCACTTCGTTGGCAATGAGAGTGCCTTTGTTTTGCATCATAACTGCAGCCTGAGCGGTTTTATTGCCGGGAGCAGCACACATATCAAAAATGTACTCTCCAGGTTTCGGCTGTAACAGCACGGCGGGCAGCATGGCAATTTCTTCCTGCACGTGGTACAAACCTGTCAGGTATTCTAAACTCGCGCCAACACCTTTATTTTCTTTAAACCTGAAAGCGCCTGAGTGCCAATTGATAGGGCTTAGTTGAGTGCCTTTCAGCATCATCTTTTTAAAAAGAGAGTCAGAAGTAGTTTTTAGTGGATTGTGCCACAATGCGGTTGGCAACGGTGAACTGACTGCTGCAAGAAAAGCAGGCCAATCTTCAATAATAGTTTTATAGCGATCGAAAATATGCACTGGTTAATATGAGAACATAATACGAGTTATATTAAAATCGCCAAAATAAAAGAGAGAATCGTGAGCAAGATAGCCGCAAAAGCGCCTAATTGATGCATTCTGTTTTCACGCTTGCTTTCAATAAATCCAAGAAAGTGCGCCGTAGCAAAACCACCAATAAAACCACCGCCATGGGCATAATTATCAACTCCCGGAAAAAGAAAGCCAAAAATGAAAAACATAATTGCCCACTGCCCCGCTTGTTTATAAATGGCTTCGCCAAAAGAGCCGCCACGTTTTCTACCATAATAAACAAGTGCACCCAAAAGCCCGAAAATTGAACCGGATGCTCCGAGGGTGAAACGGTTTCCAAAATAGCTTGACAAAATAAAACCAAAGATGCCGGCGACTGTAAAAATCAAAAAGCTCCTGGAGATTCCGTAAAAATCTTCTACTGCCGGACCAAGCTGCCGAATCCACATCACATTAAAGACAATGTGCAAAATGCCACCGTGTAAATAAATAGCTGTTATCAAAGTCCACCATCTGCCTGCATCAACGGCATAGCTGCCTGTCATTCCTAACTTAAACAAAACCTGCCCCGAAGGAGAGAGAATACTTAACATGCCGGTACTTTTGAAAATGGCTGAGGGATCAAGCAATAAGGCTAAAACATAAAGCGAAACACAAAGTGTCGAAATAAATGGGATAAAGCTTGAATTTCCGCCAAACCACTTCCGAAAGTATTCAGCTAAGCCCCACATATTCGGATTTTTGGAGCCGCAGTGCATACATTTTTCTGCGTTACCGCTGACGAGCTTCCCACAATTCGGGCATATAATCGCTTTTATTTCATTATCACTCATTTATTTCTCGGGTTAATTTAACTCTATGGGATCTGTTTTTGTAATCATAATTTCTTTATTCTCATTTATATCAACACAGTAAAGCAATTTTTCAGCATAAAACCAGCTTACAATAGGGAACTCATCCTGCTTCCGAATAAATTGTTTTCTAATAACCTTGGGGTTGGGTCTGAAAATAAAAAGACGAGTTACATCTAAGTTTTTTGTAATAAGCCATGAAATAGCCAAGAACAATCTATTTTTCAGATATACTATCATCCGGCAGTTAAGTTCTCCAAAATTTTTTAATTTTTTTAAATCCAGCAAAAAAATAGGCTCGTTGATAAACATCAGCGAGCCCAGGTTACATTTTGAAAATTATTGGTTATTTTACTTCCCAGGTATCACCAGCATCCAAGAGCGCCTGTAAATCCGGTTCTCCAAATTTCTCCTTGGCTGCATCGATTTGCTCATTAAGTGCATTTTCATAGCAGGTTTTTTCCAGTGAACGAAAAATACCAATAGGAGCCGGCAGATTGGGATTATCCATCATGTGGCTCAAAATAAAGGCATGAGTCGAATCCGTATCGTTCTCATTATGAACGAGCAGGTCGGCTTCGCTGTACTTTCCATTGGTCAGCGAAACAACTTCGGGTGTTGAACCATTCAGACGAATCCCTTTGTCTTTATCAGTGCCAAAAACAAGGGGTTTGCCATGTTCAAGAAGAACAACATTGTCTTGCTTGGTACTTTTTTCAGTATATTTTGACCAGGCGCCATCATTAAAAATATTGCAGTTTTGAAAAACCTCAACAAAGGATGTTCCTTTGTGTGCAGAGGCTCGTTTGATTATTGCCTGCATATGTGCCGGATCCCGATCCATTGTGCGAGCAACAAATGTGGCTCCAGACCCAATCGCCACAGATGCCGGATTAAAGGGATGATCCACTGACCCAAACGGGCTTGACTTTGTTACTTTGCCGTATTCAGAAGTTGGAGAATACTGACCCTTTGTTAACCCATAAATCTTGTTATTAAATAAAATAACGTTGATATCCAGATTCCGGCGCAGCAAATGGATGAAGTGATTGCCACCAATACTTAAGGCATCACCATCGCCGGTTATAACCCAAACAGATAGATCCGGATTTGTAATTTTAATCCCGGAAGCAATTGCCGGCGCACGACCATGAATGGTATGAAACCCGTATGTATCCATATAATATGGAAACCGGCTGGAGCAGCCTATTCCGGAAACAAAGACATACTTTTCTTTTGGAATATTTAAATCAGGTAAAGAACGTTGAGTTTGTGCTAAAATCGAGTAATCACCACATCCCGGACACCACCGCACTTCTTGATCGGATTCAAAATCTTTTTTTGTTAGTTTAAGTTGTGTATCGCCATTAGAGGCTTCTTTTACTGTCGTAGCCATTTATGCGTCTCCAAGTAATTCGTCAATTTTCTCTTCAATCTCAGATGAAAAGAAGGGTAATCCCTGCACTTTATTTTGAGGAATCGCAGGAACGAGATATTTTGCCCTTAAAATATTCACAAACTGTCCGCTGTTAATTTCCGGGACCAGAATTTTCTTGAATCTCTTCAATATATCACCCAAGTCATTTGGCAAAGGATTCAGATAGCGTATATGAATACTCGATACGCTTTTTCCTTCTTGCCTCTTCTTGTCTACAGCAGTTTTTGTAGCGCCAAAAGTACTGCCCCAACCAACGACCAAAAGTTCGCCTTCCTGGTCACCGTCAATTTCAATTGGTGGTATATCATTGGCAATATTATCGACTTTCTTTGCTCTCATTTTCGTCATGTACTCGTGATTTCTAACATCGTAACTTACGTTGCCGGTATCGGCTTCTTTTTCCAAGCCGCCTACACGATGTTCCAGACCTGGGGTTCCCGGAATAGCCCATGGACGCGCAAGTGTTTTTTCATCACGGAGGAATGGCATGTAGGTTTCAGGATCCTTCGCATACGTAACTTTTATTTCCGCCAAATCCTCAACTCGTGGCACCGACCATGGTTCAGCGCCATTGGCGATATAACCATCGGTGAGCAAAATTACCGGTGTCATATATTTAATCGCAATCCTGCAAGCTTCGTAGGCAGATTCAAAACAGTCGGATGATTTTGATGCCGCAATAATCGGTAACGGCGATTCACCGTTTCTACCATAAAATGCCTGCATTAAATCAGCTTGTTCAGTCTTTGTTGGCAATCCGGTACTGGGGCCGCCTCTTTGGACATTCACAATTACCATCGGTAATTCTGTCATAATTGCCAAGCCGATGGCTTCACCTTTTAAAGCAAGGCCGGGTCCGCTTGTGGTTGTTAAGGCCAATGCGCCATTATAAGCAGCACCGACTGCAGAACAAACAGCGGCTATTTCATCTTCAGCTTGAAAAGTACGCACACCAAAATGTTTGTATTTTGACAGGTCGTGCAAAATATCGCTGGCGGGGGTAATGGGGTAACTACCCAGAAAAAGCGATAATTTTGACCTGTTCGCGGCCGCGATAAAACCAAGTGCAATGGCTGAGTTCCCGGTAATATTACGATAGATTCCAGGTTTTAATTTTGCTGGCTTAACCTCATACGAATTTATAAATTGTTCGGTCATTTCGCAGTAGGCAGCTCCGGCCTTAAGGGCCAGGAGGTTCGCTTCCACCAATTCAGGTTTTTTAGCGAATTTAGATTTTATCAGGCTAACAGCATGATCCATTGTTCGATTGTACAACCAGAAAACCATTCCAAGGGCAAAAAAGTTCTTACATCTGTCTACCACTTTATTGCCAAGTTCAAGCTCACGTAACGCTTTACGTGTAAGGTCGGTCATATCCACAGCAAAGCATTGATACTTGTCCAGAGAGCCATCCTCGAGTGGATTACTTTCATATCGTGCTAATTGTAAATTTCTGCTTTTAAAACTGTCAGAATTTACAATTAAAATACCATTTGGTTTTAGATTTTCAAGATTGGTTTTTAAAGCGGCGGGGTTCATAGCAATCAAAGAATCGTATTTTTCACCCGGAGTGTGAATATCGGTGCTACTAATGTGAAGCTGATAACCACTCACGCCTGGAATCGTACCAATAGGAGCGCGAATTTCAGCGGGATAATCCGGCAAAACTCCAATATCATTGCCAATAAGCGCTGACGTATTGGCGAGTTCACCACCAACAAGCTGCATGCCGTCGCCAGAATCTCCAGCAAAACGTATAGTCACATCCTCAAGCGACTCAACCCTTTTACTCATTTTCCTATCTACTCCTAAATTATTATTAGAAATTTAAAACATATTTTCCGATTTTATTAGGCGCCAAATCGTTCCTCTGTCCCCATCCGAATTGGGTGCGGTGGCAAGTTCAGAACATCATTTGGAAAAAACTCTACGAGATATCCAATAATATCTTTTATTGAAATTACAGTAAGGGCAGATCCACCCTCATTTACAACGGGGATATGCCGATAACCCTTTTCATCCATATATCGAAGCGCATCTTCAACGGTATCAGTGTCTTTTAACATAGCGGGGCTAGCACTCATATACGTCTCAATTTTCTCATTTTTATAGTCAATATCTTGACCTGCTACCTTATTCAGCAAATCTCTTTCAGTCAAAATCCCGCATAAATTTTTACCATCAAGAACTAAAATTGACCCAATGTTTCTCGCTATCAAAGTGTCAATTGCTTCTTTAAGGCTAATACCCTTTTTCACTGTGACTGCTTTTTTTAAATAAAGCAGTTTAATCGGGACTTGTAAAACATCGTCATTCAATGCAATCTTGCCTTTGTCTCTAATTCCAAGAAGCTCCTGTAATTCATCATCAAACTGATCGAAATCGATATGTACCAATTTATATACCTCCTTGGTTGGTTACGTTAATTTTTATCCTGAATATTTTTCACCAAATATCTCAGGATATCACGCACTGAAACTATCCCTGTAGCATTTTCTTTTGAATCGATGAGCGGGATATGACGAAAGCCGCCAACATGCATTCGATTGACCGCGAAAGCAACTTGGTCTTCCATATAAAGATATTCCGGATCGTAGCTCATCAATTCGCCGACTTTAGTTTTACTGCAGTCTAAATTATTTGGGATTACTTTCGTCAAAACATCTCTTTCTGTAAAGATACCGAAGAGTTTGTCTTGACTAACAACGCAAACGCATCCAATCCCCCGTTCTTTCATTAGTTTAATTGATTCATCGACAGTGGTATCCAAATTAACACAGATTGGTTTCCTGGGAGCCAAAACTGAAATCGGTGAACGTAATGTTTTGGAATCCATAATTTATTCCTTTAAATAAATAAGCGTGCATCTTTGCTGAGGCGCTCTAAGTTGGCGGTAAATATACAGAGTAGATTTTAAAAAATCAACTCTTTTCAGCTTAATTTCACAGGCACAAAATTCATACATAAATTTGTCTATTTTTTATATTTATACTCATATTTTTTTTAAAAATCTGCACCAAGGGAAATTAAATGCCGAGGCGTTTTCACCCTGCTAAAATCAGTTGGCCAGGCCATATCGTACTTTAAAATAAAAAGTCCCAGATTAACCCTCGCACCCCATCCAAAAGCAGACAAGACCTCTTTTATCTCTTTCTCCCAAGTCGAGCCAACATCAAGAAATAAACTACCTCTGATATTCGCAAATTGCAAAGGCATGGGCCAGACCGTGTTCAAATAATTTATGAACGGAATCCTCAATTCAAAATTACCTACAAAGAACTTACTTCCTACTTGCGAATAATAATCATACCCCCGAACAGGAGAAACAAAATTTGAAAAATACACATCATCTAAATCGAGAGAAACATTCTCTTTGAATTTAAGATTTATCCAATTGGGCGAGCCTCCCAAAAAGAATTTTTGCTTATTGGCACCTTCGCTGAACCCGGCAGAAAAACGCAGCGCAGTTGAATAATTGTAGGCGAAATCAAAATAAGTACGATAATCGAATTTATATATTCTAAAATCTAAATTACTAATGCCCAAACCCGGACTGGCTTGTACAGTAAAATTGAAACGGCTGCCAACCATAGGCCCGGTGGACTCCCACAATACGTTGTCCTTCACGTATGAAAAATTAAAAAGAGTTACTGTTACCGATTTAGCATTTAGTTCTGCGTTTTCATCCTTAACATCCGCTATTTGCTTTCTGGATATGCGGGTTAAATTGAGCCCATAAGAAAGTCTGCGATATTTGTCGTATGGCCGGGTCATTTGCAGGTTAATACCTGAATTGCGATCTCGCACCAAAAACCTGCCATCTGAGAAAAATAACTGACTTTTCTGAAACATACCAACACCAAAGTCAATTTGGCGAGGCAGGTAAAAATAACTAAGTGCAAAGTCACTATTTTTAATATCTATAAAAACATCTGTCATAAAATTAAAACGATGATTCCCCATTAAATCGCTAAAGGAAACCATGCTGGCGCCCTGAAACCCGAAAAATGGATCATAGCCGGCATTTGCTTTAATGATATCCGCAGAGAATTTGGTTTTATAGTTATGGACTTTGTACTCGTTGTTTTCCGTACTGTAGTCGTTTTGTTCTAAAAACACACCATTATTGGGCATGAATTCACTAACTGCATGCCCGGCTTTAAACTTCTCACCAAAAACAAAATTCTTCAGATCATCACTCTTTTCGGCCGGTATTTTTTCCGAAAGGATTACTTTCGTTTCATCTTGTTTGAGTACTTTGATTTTTTCAGCAAAAGCAGTAGCTTGGAGACTATCCAACCGGGATGTCAAATCATCCGGAGTCGTCATTAAAAAAATGTCATACCCGCCATGGTAGAATGAAGTAAACGCGAGTTTTTGATTTTCCCAAGACAAATGGTCGACGCCGGTTATGAGATTGGTTATTGGATAAATCTCATTTTTAATCGTCGGAATGTCTCTCTGCTTAACTTTATCAATCGAAGCCAGGACAACATTGTCATAATCACTCATGGATTTCAAATAAATGTTCGAGATGCCGTTTAGTTCGGACACAAAAGCTATCTTTGAACCATCGGGCGACCAGACCGGGGATTTCTCATTTACTTTGGTACTTGTAACCCGTGTAATATCTGAAGATGCAATATCGACCAAGTAGATATCAAATTGACGGTATTGTGTGTTTTGAATTTGTATATTTTCCGGAAGTTCAGAAATATTTGTATGAATAGATCGATCCGAAATAAACACAATTTTGCTGCCATCCGGCGACCAGTTCGGCTGCATGTCACTAAAAATATCTTTGGTAAGGCAGCGCAATGTGTCTTTTTTAATATTATAAATGTATAGGTCAGACTGGCTGTCCTTGGTGCCCATAAATGCTATTTCTTCGCCATTTGGCGACCAATTTGGTGAAAAAATCCCATCGAGTGCAAACTTTTTGGTTGAAGTAATTTTGGCGGTTTTAATATCCACAAAATTTAATGCATCACTAGAACGATCTTTTGCGGCAAAAACCAACTCCCCTCCATCCGGGCGCCAGGTAATGCCCGGTCTTAACCAATGGAGCTCTTCCAAACGTCCGGATTTTTGGCCGCTCACCAGCTTGCTGATTCTTTCACCTGTTAGCGTAGAAATCACATAAATATCAAAATAGCCGGACTTGTCTGAAATAAAGGCCATTTTATCGCCTTGCGGTGAAAGTTCTCCACTGTTGTTGACAAAATTTCTATCATATCTATGTGAAGTCAATTGGTGGGCGTGGACCCCAGGTTCTTCACGTTTATCGATTGCCGGCCAATACTTTTTCCGCAGCGCTTTATGCCAGGCCTCTGATAATTCCGGAATATTCAAGCCAATGCTTTTAAAAATTGCCGTGTCTATATCTTTAAAAAAACGGATATTAGCCATTAACTCCGTAATTTTTTCTTTGCCGTATCTTTCTGAAATAAAATGTAAAAGCGATTGCCCGCCCTTATAAGCCATGAACCCGTAAAGGTATGGGATTGGCGGGATATAGTTGTTTATCAGCGCGTCGCGGATAAACATATCGGACTCAACATCCCAGCCGCGAGACTCATACTCGGCCATGCCCTCAACAAACCAAAGCGGAATATTGGCGCGCATCATGCCCGTAACAATTGCAAAAGCGCCTGTACCAAAAACCATTTGCAGCATAACCGCATGCGTCAATTCATGGTGCGTAACGTGCCGCAACTGTTCGTAAGAGCCCTCATACGGGATGACAATACGATTTTTGTAAAACTCTGTAAATCCACCGACTGATTCACTTGGCGGAGAAAAATTCAAATTGGTTTGCTCGAAATCATTGTGCGAATTATACAACACAATCACCAGCCGCTTTCGAAGTTTGTAATCCCAGCTTTTAGAAATGCTTTCAAGCGCAGACTCAGCCACCGAGGCAACAAATTCTGCGGCTGTTTGTCCCCCCGGATAGTGGTAAATATCAAAATGTTTTGACTGGATGAAATGCCAGTCGAATTGCGTGTACTGCACATCATTTTGCCCAAACATTTGCGCAGGCAGTTTTGAAAACGAACATGCAAACAAAAAAACGACCGTTAAACCGGCAACTTTTTTAAGCATAGATTTTATTTGATTCCAATAATTTGAGCCACCTTATAAGAATTCGTCATCTCGCACCGTATCCTTTAACCTGCTTAAAACTTGGATGTTATAAAGTGAGCACATGAAACCCCAATTTGCTAAAATTAATATTGATTTAGAAATTTATATGCAATACTTTGAATCAAGAAACTAATACACTTGAACTTGGACGTTTTATATGCCGACAGTTTTGTACATCATGGGATGGCGCTTCTTCTTTTACGCGAATGAGGGAAACGAACCGATTCATATTCATTGCCGAAAGGCCGAGAAGGAATGTAAATATTGGTTGGACACGGATAACTTTGATGTTAAGGAAGCCTACAATTACAATTTAACCAACAAAGACAAACGACAGGTCAAGAAAATCATATTTGAGTATTTTGAGCATATTGAAGAAAAATGGAATGACTTTCAGAAGGAGCGCAAAAAATGAAAAAATATCACGAAGTAGAAACTGTTAAATTTAAGGATGAAAAGTTAATAATTAAAATTGACGGGGAAGAACACGAATTTGAACTTCCCACAATCTCTGAGAAATTAGTCAACGCTTCAGAGATTGAGAGAACAAGGCTTCAGATTTCACCTTCAGGATATGGAATTTATTGGCCATTGATTGATGAAGACCTTTCGATTGATGGTTTGTTAGGCATACAGCACAGTCTCCCGAATACTAAAAAAGCCGTTCAAATTTAAATGAATACGGGAGTGGCCCGCATTTCTTGGTGCTCACGGCGAATTCATTCATTTGATAAAAAATCTAGAAATTTTCAAGTAGTTCCACCAATAGCTATAAGTACAGTTGTAGACTAAAATTTAATTGGGGGTTTTATGGTCAAAAACTATATCAAGGTTGCACTACGAAATCTTTTCCGAAATAAGATAATTTCTTCAATCAACATTTTGGGACTTGCCGCCAGTCTTGCATGCTGTATTCTAATTATTTTCCTGATTCGGCGTGAACTCTCGTACGATAATTTTCACAAAAACCCCGAACAAATTTACAGAGTAGTGCTTGACCTGCCTAGTCCTAAAACTCCAAGCCTTCCGTTTCCCCTTTTGCCAGCATTAAAAAATGAATATCCTGAAATTGCCCAAGCCACCAGACTTTTTTCGGAAACCGCCCACATCAAAATCCTACAAGATATTAGTAACG
Organism: Candidatus Zhuqueibacterota bacterium; assembly: GCA_029262035.1. GTDB lineage: Bacteria > Zhuqueibacterota > Zhuqueibacteria > Oceanimicrobiales > Oceanimicrobiaceae > JAJDAE01. The sequence goes on along the minus strand of JAJDAE010000027.1, from coordinate 2,955 downwards.
TAGAAATCTTGTATGCCGATTCAGACTTTTTTGAAATGTTCAACTTCCCTTTCAAAACCAGAATTCATGAGAATGCCTTCAACCACCCCAAGTCTGTAATCTTGAGCAACGAGGCTGCCGGGAAATACTTTGGAACCGATGATCCTGTAGGTCGAATCATTGAAATATCTCAAGGGAAAAAGTTCGAGCCTTTTGTCGTCAGGGCTGTTGTTAAACCGATCCCGGAAGAATCGAGTATTAAATTTTCATTTCTTGTGCCCATCCCAAATTTGATGGCCGCACCGTTTGCCGCCAGGTTCGAAGATTGGAATCAATTCCAGGTAACCGGTTTTATACGAATTCTTGACCAGTCCCAACGTGACGCGCTCAGCGAGAAACTGCCACGATTTTTGAAAAAATATATGGATATCGATATTGTCACCGACGATAACTATGCGCAACACAGCGGATTGAAATTCCAACCGTTGCCTGAGTATTACCTCGGCGCTGAAGCCAGCGGTACAGGTTTGCAGAATGTTCTTGATATTAAGTATCTCTACGTTTTGGCTACAGTCACAATCTTAATTCTATTGATTGCATGTTTTAATTTTATTCTATTATCTCTCGGCCAATCATCTACCCGCTTTAAAGAGGTTGGGACTCGAAAAGTACTTGGCGCCGTTCGCTCGCAACTTGTCCGGCAACTCTGGTTGGAAGCGATGCTTATGAGTTTCTTTGCACTTATCCTTGGCGTTGTGCTGGCTGAGTTATTTTTGCCTGCGTTCAATGAATTAATTGGGCAAAATTTGGCTTTAGATTATATGAACAGCCCAACTTCTATTCTTACACTGCTAGGATTACTGCTGTTAATTGGAACCGGTGTTGGCGGCTATCCCGCGCTAAAAATTTCACGATTGCCCATTGTTGATATTTTCAAAGGCAAGTCAAAGCTGGGCGGACGCAACTCATTCACACGCTCACTTATCGTTGCACAATTTTCTCTTTCCATTTGCCTCCTCATTATCGCCACCACCATCACCAAGCAAATAGTCTTCATGAAGAACAAAGACCTCGGTTTCAATACGGACCAGGTTATTGTCATCCCTCTACAAAAAGATTCGGAAAGAAGGCCAGATGGTGCGAGAATACTGCAATTCTATAAAAATGAATTAGCTGAAAACCCCAATATTACGAATGTGTCCGGCACCTCAGGTTCATTTCAAAGGGGTTTTGTTATATTCTCTTTCTTTACTCAAGAAGATGGAACGGTTCGAGATATTGGCAGCTACGTGGTTGATGCCGATTTTATTAGCACCATGGAACTAAAACTCAATCAAGGCAGAAACTTCCTGAGCGCCAGTAGCGACGTTGAGAAGACCATGATTGTCAACGAAACATTCATGAACAGTTTTCCTGATATGGCAAAACTCGATAGAGAATTTCCTCATAAAATCCTGGGGTATCAGGGATTACGAATCGTTGGGGTGGTTAAAGATTTTCATTTTTTATCTTTGAAGCGGCAAATCCAACCTGCTGCCCTGGTTTTCGGGCACTCCGTTGAACAGACACGTTCTTCAGGAGTTGATTGCATTCTGATCAAAGTTCGACCACAAAACCTTGAACAAAGCATCGATGCTTTGAAGAGCATCTGGCAAAAATATCAACCCAATCTTGCATTTGCTTACCATTTTATGAATGAAGATCTCGAGAGCCAATACAAAGCTGAGGAAATGTGGCGCCAAATTATTCTATATACTTCGGTGTTCGCGATCCTGATTGCTTGCATGGGTCTGTTGGGTTTAACTTCACTTTCCATAACCAAGCGAGAAAGAGAACTTGGAATCAGAAAAGTTCTCGGTGCCTCGACGGTTCAACTCTTACAGCTTCTTAATCGGGAAATCATCACCCTAATAACAATCGCAAATGTCATTGCATGGCCCATAAGCTATTATGTCGCCAATTTATTTCTTGAAAGCTTTGCATATAGAACGTCAATTGACTTTGGATATTTTATTTTGAGTGGCCTCGCCGTATTGATTCTGACTGCTTTCAGTGTCAACTCTCTTGCTATAAATGCGGCATTGAAAAACCCGGTAAATGCAATTAGATATGAATAGTTTAGCCTGAAAAAACTTATCGCCACTAACGCACGAAGACAGTGAGGGCCGCAAGAATTTTAAAATGAAAGCGTTAAATCTGAATAATTCATTCACGTACAACACACCTTCTTCTTTGTGACTTAACCTGCATTATTCATAAAATTTAAATGATGTGCCTGGCACTTAGTAGATTTTTATAAGGTTAGCAAATAAGCAAATATTTAATAGCTTTTACAATTTTGAGTAAGTGCCAGGCACATTTTTATCAGTTTGTGAATAATAGAAGTTAGAGTCTTCGTGGCAAAACATTTAAACAATCCAGGTTGTAAAGTGTGAACAAATATAAAATCATAATTATCGGTTCCGGACCCGCCGGAATTTCTACAGCGCTGAGCCTCAAAAAAATCGCGCCTGATTTGGTGGACGATTTGCTGGTGCTGGACAAAGCCAAACATCCGCGCCACAAGTTGTGCGGCGGCGGTGTTACCGATTTTGCAGACATTATACTTGATGGATTGGGAATCGAATCCCGGGTTACGAAATTCCCAATTCACAAAGCTTGTCTTTATTTTGGTGAGAAGCCGGTTTACTTTGAACGCGAGAATTTATTTTATATCATCCGCAGAAATGAGTTTGACGCTGATTTGGCAGAGCAAGCACGAAGCGCGGGCATTCAAATTCGGGAAGAAGAAGCGCTGCTCAACCTGAAACATGAAAACAACCAGGTCGTGTTGGAAACCGACAAAGCCGATTACGCAGCCAATGTCGTAATCGGCGCGGATGGCGCCAATAGTGTTGTGCGAAAGAAACTTTTTCAGCAACAGCAATCCAGAGTCTCCCGTTTAATGGAAATTATTGTGCCGGCAACACCCGCCAC
>JAJDAE010000260.1 GCA_029262035.1 Candidatus Zhuqueibacterota bacterium | reverse complement strand
CAGGCGTTTGATGTCTTTTGCGCCGATAATTTCGTTTAATCGGTTTTGCATTTCTTCAGCAGCTTTATTAGTAAAAGTTAGCGCTAAAATGTTTTTGGGATCAATATTTTTTTGTTTTATCAGATATGCGATTCGATGTGTTAATGTACGCGTTTTTCCTGTTCCGGGTCCGGCTGAAATTAGCAGAGAAGTGTCAATGATTTGCAATGCCCTAGCTTGCTCTTCATTTAATACAATATCATGGCTTTTTTTTTCAGCCTGTTGAGTTAACGTGTGCTTGTTTTTACCTTTTTCTTTTTTTTTATATTGAGCAGTTTGTTCGGATATACTGGGTGATTGGTTCGGAACAGATTTATTTTCTGCCGTTTCTACTTGCTGGACAAAAAAGTTTAATTGACTGGAAAATTGTTTTCTTTCCTGCTCGTCGAACATGCGGACTTTACCGAACTCACCATCAAAACCAGCATCAATTTGAAGCTCCTTGTTTCGCATTCTGCGGATACCTTCGCTGACCATAGGGCCGGCGATGTGTTCTATATCTTCTAGCGGAGCATCCAAAAGAATGTAAAGTTCGGAGCCTAATTTAGACAACAAAAAGTTGAAGCTTTTGTTCACTCTTTTGGATGTTGCACCTACGTTATGAATTTCGCTGAGCATTTCGGGAAGAGGAACGAGACTTCTGAAAGGATGACGGTTTGATCTAAATTCATCGACATCTCGATCGGCCAGCAACTCCGCACGATGCATGACGCCCACTGTTACAGTATTGCCACAGACCGGGCATATACAGTTGTTTTCAAGCGTGGTTTTGGGATGCCAGCGAATTTCGCATTTGCGATGACCATCGTAGTGGTATTTTCCTTCCTCCGGGAAAAACTCAAGAGTACCTTTAAATTTATCATGGTCGCCTGTTTTAAGGGCGTCGAAAATGGCAGAGTATGAGAGTTCGATTTCAAAAATGTTAGCTTCCCGTGCCAATTTTTGTGGCGAGTGTGCATCGGAGTTGGAGACGAGAGTATATTTATCCAAAATAGATAGCCGCCAGTTCATTGGCGGATCAGAAGACAGTCCGGTCTCTAACGCAAAAATATGGTCGCTCAGATCATCGAAGCATTCTTCAACTGAGTCGAAGCCGGACTTTGAGCCGAGCATGGCAAACCATGGCGTCCAGATGTGCGCGGGAATGAGATAGCCCCGGGGGTCGGTTTCCAGAATAATTTCCAGCAAGTCGCGGGAGTCGAGGCCGAGAATGGGGCGTCCGTCCGAACGGATGTTGCCAATTTTTTCCAGACGCGCTTGAAACTTCTCCAATGCTGAAAAGGACGGCATAAAAACAACGTTGTGTATTTTTCTAACCTTGTCATTTCTTTTGTAGATGTTGCTGATTTCCCCGGCTAACATAAATCTGACCGGTGCCTGGCATGGTTTATAAACTTCAGCATCATATGGCCTGGCAATCTCTTGTTTTAATTTAAACAAGCCTTCTTCTGCCGGTTCGAGTTTTTCGCGCATTTCTTTCAGCCAACCGGGATGCGCAATATCGCCTGTTCCGACTAAGTTAATACCCTTTAGTTGGGCCCACTTATGGAGGTTTTCTAAATTGAGACTTTTACTGGTGGCTCTGGAAAAATAAGAGTGAAGGTGTAGGTCGGCGACAATTTTCATTAAGTCCTCATAAATTTTTCTTAATGTAATAAAAAAATGAAAACTGTCAATGACGTGAAACTGTAATGTTGTGATATTTTTAGTAAGGCGAATCTGGGAATGCTTAATTAATGCGCCCTTTTAGTACCAAAACCGTAAACCAAACCGAAACCCATCCAGCATGTCCTGGGATTTATTTTTTAGAATGCGCATCCCGCCGAGAATTTCCCAACGACCGACTGTCATTCCAACACTGGACTCAATTGTGTAAATAGGGCCTGTGTTTACATAAGCTGCAGCCAGTTCAGTTTCAAAAATAAAGGGTTTATGCGGGAAGAGTTGAAAGTCGAGGGCTATCTCCGGGCCTGTGTATGCTTTATTGGTATAGAGCGTTCGTACGCCGCCTTCCAGATTTAAAATCATTTGAGGTGTTTGGTAGAGGGCATAACCGTACCTGAAACCATAAAAACTGAGATGGTCTTTTCTACTGGTTCTGTTGAAATTGTCGTAAATAGTTTCTTCATAAACTGCAAAGTCGAACGACAATTTGCTTTTCCGGACAAATTGAGTTTCCCACTTGAAAATATATGCGCGCAGGTCATCATTCAAATAGTGGTAATTCAGTTCGGTTGTAAAAAAGAAACTGCGGTAGTCATCTGAATTTGTTAGGAAACCTTGCGTTTCAACATAGGGATGTGCCGGAAATGGACCGAATTCGGTCTCGGGAGTATGACCCCAAAGTCTTGCTATTTCACCTATGTTGTTTAAAAACATATACAGAAAAAATTCACCGGTACCCGAATCACCACAGTCGCAATCTTCATCATCATCTTCGTGGTCGTCAGCAAAGTCTTCCAGGTCGCCTTTTTTTTGTGCATAAGCATTCTGACCGGGACTAAAAGTATAAGCGCTGAAGACAGCCAGACCAAACAAAATAATCAGTATAGATTTCAAGTTTTTCATTTTTTCTTCCAGGTTAAAGATTTTCAATCTTTTTACACTGAAACCATAGCAAACGACGTACCACTTAATAGATCTTCTTTATGCATGAAATACGACTATTAACGTAAGTTGTTCAAATATTTTGCTAGTTAGTTTACAAAAATTGCTAACTAAATTGTCAGGTTGGTGAAAATTAGTTTGTTTCGGAGACTTGTCCAATATTGACATCTTTTAACACTTCGGATAACTTGTTAAGACCACTGAGAATTTCCGAAAAAGTTGCATACGGGCCTTCACGTTCTTTGTCAAAATCACATAATGGCCAAATAGAAATAGCTTCCCGGCAAAGCCGTTTTGCTTCAACTAAATTTTCCATTTCATAATTGCATTTTGCCAGGCTGTAAAGACATTCGACTTTATAGCTAAAGCTCTTGTACGGAGTGCTGTTTAGGACATCGAGTAAGATTATATAACTGTTAAAGGCGTCTTGCCAGTTTTTTTGTCCTTCATATATTTTACCGATGCGGTAACTTATGTTTGGATTTTGTGGAAGCTGTTTAAACAGCTCAAGATACATCTCCAAAGCTTGGGCGTACTCTTCTTCATGGATATAAATTGCAGCCAACCCGAACATGGCATCTATTTTTGCATGGGTTCCTTTTTGCATTACCAGTTTGATGTACTCAATACCTAAATTTCGATTTTTTCTGGCATTGGGTAGGTAGCGCATTGGGCCCTTTGCGCTTAACCAGTATTTGTTCAAACCCAAGCCATAGTAAGCGTCATATAGTTTTGGTTCAAGAGCAATAGCGCGGTTAAGATTTCGTGTGATTTGTGTGCCGGCTTTGAAGGCTTTTACCCATTCTCTATGTTGCGCACTATAGAGGCTCTTGAAGCCGTAGGCCGTACCCGCATAAAAATAGTTTTGCCCGCTTTTTCTATCCTTTTTTAACGCTTTTTCAGCTAGTTCGATAGAAATATCCAGCAGGCTATCCACTGTTGTTTCAAATAGTTTAACGCGAAAAGTGGCATCTATTGCCTGGTAATTTTTTACGAGCGAGAATACGCCGCCGGGATTATCAGGGAAATGCTGCCGTATTTGTAGAGCCAGTGCAATGCTTCGGTCAAATTCCTGGGTGTGGCACAGATTATTTACCTGTTCAAACAATACTTTCAGGCTGTCTGTTTCCACTTCTGCCCGGATTAAAATTGGAACAGTTAGTGTTTGTAAAATAAACACAGCCATTACAAATTGTATTTTATTTTTTAAGATAGTTGACTTGGTTTTGGCTGAGAATAAGTACATTATATATTTTTTTTGTATTTTTGGGCGTGAAGTAATTTCAATATACTAATACAGTTACCTCTTATCAAGAACAATTTATGTAGTGAACTCTGAAGTATTTGTGTATCTACCAAATTTTTTACTTGACTTATCAATTTAACTCGGTCTATATTAGCGGGGTTCAATAAACTTGTTCAAGATAGAATTGTATTTACCTTAAACGACGGTATAAATTTGAAAAAAAATAAACAAATGCTCCCTTTGATGTTGGTTTTCTCTGTGGTTTGTATCGACCTGATCGGGTTTGGTATGATTTTGCCATTGTTGCCTTTGTACGCACAAACCTATGGCGCCTCACCATTTATGATCGGCTTGCTGGCTATAGCTTACTCTGCAGGACAGTTGATTTTTAATCCAATCTGGGGCGCTGTTTCAGATAAAGTTGGCCGACGGCCTGTACTTCTTTTTAGTCTGCTTGGTGCATCTTTTTTTTATGCGCTGTTGGGTTGGGCTCCAACCTTATTATGGTTATTTGTTGCACGAATAGGCGCCGGAATTTGCGCCGCAAATATTTCGGCGGCGATGGCTTATATTGCTGATATTACAACCAAAGAAAATCGCACAAAAGGCATGGGCATGATTGGCGCTGCTTTTGCAATTGGTTTTATTATTGGGCCGGCTATTGGTGGTTTTCTAAGTAAGTTTGGTTATTCCTATCCGGGATATGGCGCTGCTGCTATGTCACTCTGTGCGCTAACGGTTGCGTTTTTTAAGTTACCTGAATCACTTAAAAAGCAAAATGCCACTTCGAAGATTTCGTTTTCTTATTCAGAATTTCTTTCACCAATTATTGCGAACCTGAGAAAACCTAAAATCTCAAGACCGGTTTTTACATATTTTTTGGTAATATTATCCTTCTCCTGCATGCAAATCACGCTACCCTTATTTACTGCGGGAGTGTTTAATTATGATGTGCAGCAAAACGGTTATATTTTTGCTTTTGTCGGGATTGTGGCTGTCATTTTTCAAGGAGGTTTAATCGGCAAGCTTTCCCAACGATTCGGAGAAGGCAGGTTAGCGATTGTCGGGATCGGGTTTGGCCTGTTGGGCGTAGTGTTTTTGCCATTTGCCAACACACTCGCTTTTTTATTGCTCCTGATGACGCTGCAGGGTATTGGTGCGGGATTGAACAATCCATCTTTAACCGGATTGATTTCTTTGGCCGCAGAGGATAACGAGCAGGGTACGGTTCTGGGAACCAGCCGGTCTGTTACAACCCTGGCGCGTATTATTGGGCCGTTATGGGGAGGCTGGGCCTACGGGTTTCTGGGAATGAAGCTGACATATTTTTCCGCCGGTGCTGTTTTGCTGGCGGCAATGTTTTATGCAAGACCGTTGCTTCGTTTTCAAAAAGCTTCTGTTGAGAAGATTTAAATAAGTTTTAACCGAGCATGCTAAAATATCATAAGTTCCCCTTACTCGACTTCGGGGAACTTTCAAAGGGACAATCTTTCGTTCTCCTGGAGTCCAATAGGTTTCGGTCTGAAAATGATAAAAGCTATCTGTTTTTAAATCCACGTGAAATTATTACCGCCAAAGACTTTGCGGATGTTGAAACCGCCTTTCAGAAAATTGCAAGTCTTAGTTCCCATTATTTTCTCGCCGGATATTTGGCTTATGAATTGGGCTATTATTGGGAGAACCCCAAACTCGAACCTTCGAATTTAGATTCGCCGCTCATCTGGCTCGGTGTTTTTGCTGAAGAAGATGTCTGTATTTTCGATCATCAAAAAAATGAATTTAACCGGCCAATCGGAGACCTACTCGCTGCTTCAAATAATCAGGAAGAATTTTCAGTCACCGATGCAAAGATCAGTATTTCCCGTGAAGCCTATTTCGATAAAATTGAGAAAATTAAAAGCTATATCGAAGCCGGAGATACTTACCAGGTAAACTTTACCACGGATTTTCAGTTTAAATTTTCCGGTAACCCGTACGCCTTTTATCAGAGTTTGAAGGCGAAACAAGCTGTTGATTATAACGCGTTAATCGGCTTCGACAATACCACCATACTTTCAGTTTCACCTGAATTATATTTTAGAAAAGATGGTACTCAAATTACAACCCGGCCAATGAAAGGCACCATGCCCCGAGGGCGCTTTCCGGAAGAGGATCGTTATATTGCCGAGTCACTTAAAAACGATGTTAAAAATCGTAGCGAAAATATCATGATTGTGGATTTGATGCGCAATGATCTGGGGAGAATTTCAGAGGCCGGAAGCGTGCAGGTCAAAAATAAATTTGAGGTGGAAAAATACAACTCGCTTTTCCAGATGACCGCAACCATAAAAAGTACGCTTAAATCTGATGTGAATTACACTGATATTTTCAGAAATTTATTTCCGTGCGGCTCGGTGACCGGTGCGCCCAAAATTCGTACTATGGAAATTATACATAAATTGGAATCCGGGCCGCGTGGTGTTTACACCGGCGCCATTGGCTTTATTTCGCCGCACAACCAGGCCATTTTTAATGTGCCGATCCGTACTATAACCCTGAACGGAAGTTCCGGGAAAATGGGCGTTGGCAGCGGTATTGTTTATGATTCCAATGCACAAGGGGAATATGAAGAGTGTCTGCTTAAAGCCAAATTTTTAGTTGAAGAATTCCGTGAGTTTTCCTTAATTGAAACCATGCTTTTTGATGGTGGGTTCGCATTGCTGCCTTTGCATTTAGAACGTCTGCAAAGTTCGGCTGAGTATTTTGATTTTGAATTTGACCACAATCAAATTGAGCAAAAAGTTATTAATTGGGGGCAAGAATTTAGTCCTTCAAGAAAGTATAAAGTCCGACTCTTGTTAAATAGACTGGGCGAAATAAATATTTCCGCTGAGAAAATTGCGGTGCCGATTTTAACACATACGATAATTCGGATTTCTGAAAAACGAACGTCGAGCCGGGACCGGTTTCTTTTTCATAAAACTACTTTGCGGGAAATTTATAATGAAGAATATGCTGCGTCTGTGGAAGCCGGTTTTTATGATGTAATTTTTATGAACGAAAACGATGAGATTACCGAGGGTTCGATTTCAAATATTTTTATAAAAAAGGGAAATATGTTTTATACACCGCCGGTTAAATGTGGTTTGTTGAATGGCGTTTGCCGACAGAATTTTTTGAATAAAAATTCAAATACTTCAGAGCGAAAATTATTTTTAAACGACCTCCTCGAAGCAGATGCGATTTACCTGACCAATGCCGTTCGGGGAATGGTTCAGGTTATTCTGCAGACTTAAATTCTAAACAAGGATAAAGTTATGACAGATTTAAAAGGTAAGGTTGCAATTATCACCGGCGGCAGTCGCGGGGTTGGCAAGGCTGTGGCGTTAAAGTTTGCCGAGCACGGAATTAATGTGGCGATTGGTGCGAAAACCGTAACGAGCACTGATAAAACACCCGGCTCCATTCACGAGACTGTGGCTGAAGTTGAAGCCAAAGGCGCACAGGCGCTGGCTGTTCAGACCGATGTCCGCCATGAAGAGCAAGTAGAGAATCTGGTTAATCGGACGGTGGATGCTTTTGGACGGATCGATATTGTGGTAAACAATGCCGGTGCAATTATGTTTTTACCCGTAGATGAAATGCCCGTTAAGCGTTTCGACTTGCTGATGCAGTTAAACTATCGTGCTCCTTATGTTCTTTGCCACTATGCCGTGCCATATCTCAAAAAACAGTCAGTCGGCCATATTATCAACATGTCGCCACCGCCGAAAATTGGCGTGCTGGCCGCAGATGATTGGAATAACAAAACTTGTTATTTGATGAGCAAATTCGGCATGTCCCACCTGACCATGGGCCTGGCTGAGGAGCTGCGCGGACACAATATTTCTGCAAACAGTCTGTGGCCAAAAAATATTATCGATACGCAGGCGACCCGGGTTTTTGCGCAAATGCTGCACGCGAACAAGACGATTGATTGGTACTCCCCGGAAATGCTTGCTGACGCCAGTTTGGAAATTGTTAAAAGCAACGCTGCTGAGTTAACCGGCCAAACGCTGCTTGCGGAAAATTTTCTGGCTCAGAAAGGCATCACTGAAATTGAAAAATATATAGTAAACAGTCCCGTTTAAAAAAGAGGTTTATGAATGAATAGTGAAACGCCGATCCAGTATAGCCAAGACTTAAAAGCTATCATTGAAAAAATTCCAAAGACAGATATCCATGTGCATTTGGATGGCTGTGTGCGGCTGGAAACATTGATCGAAATTGCTCAGAAGGAAAAAATTGAGCTGCCGAGTTACACGGTTGAAGGAATGAACGAACTGGTTTTTAAGGACGATTATGCCGACCTGGTTGAATATTTGAAGACGTTTGGTTATTCCTGCGCGGTTATGCAAAAGCCGGAATACCTGGAGCGCATCGCCTATGAGATGGCGTGGGACAATATTAATGAAGGCGTCCGTTATGTTGAAGTGCGTTTCGCCCCGCAGCTTCACATCAATAAAAATATGGATATGCGGGTGGTTATTTCCTCAGTCAATAATGGGTTTGAAAAAGCTGAGAAGGAGTTCAACGCGAGTGCGGACGTAACTTCCGGTGAGCAGCCGCCATTTCACTACGGCATTATTACGTGTGCGCTACGGTCTTTCGGGCCGTATTCTGAGTATTATACCAAATTTATAGATGTGCATGCGTTTTCAGACCCCAAGACTTTGTTTGGTCTTTGCTCGCTGGAACTAGCCCAAGGTGCCGTGCGGGTCCGCGATGAGCTTGGCCTGCCAATTGTCGCCTTTGATCTTGCGGGTGCCGAGGCAGGCAATCCGCCGAAAGACCACTGGCGTGCATTTCAATATGCCCACGAGCATTTTATGGCGAAGACGGTACACGCGGGAGAGGCTTACGGCCCGCCGTCCATTTTCCAGGCGATAACTGAATTGCACGCCGACCGGATCGGCCACGGATTTTATTTGTTTGATGCAACGAAGTTTGAAGGTGGAAAGGTCGAAGATCACAAAGCATACATCGAGTCATTGGCACGGTATATTGCCGACCGCCGCGTAACCATTGAAGTAAATCTTACCAGCAATTTACAAACTATTCCGGCGCTGGGCTCCCTTAAAAATCACTCATTCCAAAATATGATTGAGCATGGTTTGAGCACAGCAATTTGCACGGACAACAGAACCGTCAGCAAGACCTCGGTTACCAAAGAAACCCTGCTCGCGCTTGAGCATTTTTCTATCTCGCCAAAGCAGCTAAAAAATATTGTGGTGTATGGTTTTAAGCGCAGCTTTTTTCCGGGAGACTACGCGGAGAAACGGCGTTATGTGCGTACCTGTATTGATTATTATGAAAAGGTGGTAGCGGGGACCGTGTTGGAGGCGTGACTTATCCCCAGCGTGATTGACCCCAAAGACTGTTATCGCTTAATTGTCATGCCCACATGTTTTTGGTGGGTATCCATATTCTCGAATTCCTGGACTCCCGCTAACACCATGCGGGAGTGACAGGATGAGGATATTTCAGACAGTTCCCAATTTCATGGTTCGACTCCGCTCACCATGAAGCCTTGCAAGGTTTTGATTTAGTAAGAGTTAACCAACTTTCATCCTGAGCGGAGTCGAAGGGTGATTTTATGCCCCCAATTACCGATCTGGTTTTTTTCAACAGTCTCTAAGAGAGGGGCCAGGGGTGAGTTAGTCATTTTTACAAAGGGAGGTTGTAGTGCACAAATTCATGATGGCTTTTTTGTTACTCCGCTTATTAGGCGCAAATGTTTTTGCTCAGCAACAAACCGCACAACAGGACAGCGCCCATTCGGTTCAGGCAGAATCTCAGCAATCAAAAATCCCTACACCAAACTTAGCCGAGTCCCCTCAATCATTTTTTGATATTTTAAAAGAAGTGTTGCCTTATGTGGGTTTGGTAGGTTTTCTTTTCGGCGCCTATCAATTTTTTCTCAGAAAGAAAATTACAGAGGATAAAACAACCGCCGAACTTACAGCAACTGAAAAGTTCAAGCAAAAACAAAAAGAAGAAAAAAAACAAACCGCCGAAGCGCAATACATCCACACACTCAAAAATGAACTCGGCACCGTTAAAATTCTCGGTTCGGCAGATATTGACAGCATCCCCGTGCACCTGCTCGATACATTTGTCTCCCTCGATATTTCGCCAACCTGGCGCGGTGAAGACCGTTTTAAGCCGGGCAAAACCCATGCGCCGGAAATAGAGGAACACAATCTCACCCAGGAGAACATCCTGCAGCGCGCGTTCAGAGACTTTAAGGTTCTTTTGCTGGTCGGCGACCCCGGCTCGGGCAAAACCACCCTCATGAAATATTTTGTCATCACCTGTTTGCAGAAAAATGGTTTTAAAAGGCTCGGTTTTACAAAGCCAGTTTTACCGTTGTTTCTTTCCCTACGAGATTTGGAGCCAGCCACAGGGCGGCCTGAGGCTTTGCACAAAAATCTCGCGTACTGGGCGGATAAACATGGGCTGGAAATTTCTCCGGACGAATTTTACAATTGGCTGCACAACCGTGAAACCTTGGTTTTGTTAGACGGCCTGGATGAAATCAGCGACGTGAAACGCCGACAGGAAGTTTGCGATTGGATCGACAAAACCAGCGCCGCCATAAAACCGGCCCGCTTTGTGGTGACCTCGCGCTGGACCGGCTACCGCAAGGCCGACGGCATTGAACTTGGCTGTAACCACCTGCGCGCCGACCTTAAAGATTTTTCTCCGAAGCAGCAGCAGGAATTTTTGACCAAGTGGTTTCGTGCCGTGTTTGCTCGCGAAACCGATGGTGATGGTGAGCGAACAAAAATCTGGCTGGACAAACAAAAAAGACTGGCCGACACCAAAGCTGCCGCAATAAAGAATTATCTTGCGGACGAAAAGAACAAAGGTTTGCAGCAAATGGCAGCCGTGCCTATGCTGCTGCAAAT
>JAJDAE010000259.1 GCA_029262035.1 Candidatus Zhuqueibacterota bacterium | reverse complement strand
GGGCAAAATTTGTCGGCACGATTGGACTTACCGTTAAGCGAGAAACCGAAAGCCTACGCGCTCTTTGCTCATTGTTTTACCTGTTCGAAAAATCTAAACGCAGTTGGCAATATCAGCCGTGCAATGAATCGTGCGGGCATCGCAGTTCTCCGGTTCGATTTTACCGGACTCGGTGAAAGTGAGGGCGATTTCGCAAACACCAATTTTTCATCCAACGTTTCAGATTTAGTTTCGGCAGCGGAATTCTTGACAAAAGATTTCACCGCGCCAGCCATAATAATTGGGCACTCTCTCGGTGGTGCGGCAGTTTTGCAGGCTGCATCTCATCTGCCTTCCGTCTCAGCAATCGTCACCATTGGGGCGCCGGCGGAACCTGCACATGTAAAAAAGCTTCTGGGCACATCCACTCAAAAAATCGAAGTGGAGGGAGAGGCAGGAATCAGTCTTGCCGGGCGGCCGTTCAAAATCAAAAAGCAATTTCTGGATGACCTTGAAAAGCACAAGATGCGGAAAGTTATTTCAGGCTTAAAAAAAGCATTACTGATTATTCATTCGCCTGTCGATGAAACCGTAGGCATTGATAATGCCGGCCAAATTTTCGAAGCGGCCAAACATCCCAAAAGTTTCATTTCTCTCGATCATGCCGATCATTTGCTCACAAATGAATCAGATAGTCAATACGTCGGTGCCGTCATCGCTGCGTGGGCCGGCAAGTATTTGGATAGCCCTATGCATGAGAAAAAACACGACCCTGCCGACAATAGAATTATTGCGCACACAGGCAATCCCGGCTATCAAACGGAAATCAACGCAAACGGTCATACTCTCCTCGCCGATGAACCCTTGTCCGTGGGAGGCACCAATACCGGGCCGACACCTTACGATTTACTGGTGGTCGGCTTAGGAGCCTGCACATCTATCACACTTAGAATGTATGCCAACCGCAAACAATGGCCTCTTGAAGCAATCGATGTTCGATTAAAACATCAAAAAATATATGCAAAAGACTGTGAGGAATGTAATACCAAAGATGGTAAAGTTGATGAAATTGAACGCGAAATCGAACTCCATGGCTCTTTGGATGAAGCTCAAAAACAACGGCTTCTCGAAATAGCGGATCGTTGTCCGGTTCACAGAACGCTGCATTCCGAAATAAATGTGAAAACGAAATTGAAATAATTCCACTTTTTTTAAGTGCAAGTCACAACTCATCATGATTTCGAAATAAACCTAAAGCCAGGCTCCTCTCCAATTTTGCAGCTCAGCAGTAGTGTAACTAAAGCCTAAAAAAACAACTGAACTCGGAATAAACCTTTACCGGCTCTCGTTTACTTTTATTAACCTATAAATGCGAAATCAAATTTAAACTCGGAGTAATCAAAACTATGATTCACCGTTATTTAAACTTAGTTTTAGTATTCTTTTTCATCATTAGTGTGCAGCAATTGAGCGCTCAAACAACACTTGATTGTGATGTCGATAATAAACAATTTGTTCTTGCCTGTGCTGGCGGAAGAGATTGTATTCCGACTTTAAATAACCCGCCAGTTATACCGCCATCACAGGCAAATTACCTTTCAGACAACGCCCTAATATTAGGCGTTTATCAAAACGGAGTTGCGAGAGCATACCCACATCCTATTCTCTGGTGGCACGAAGTCGTGAATGATACTTTGGGTGGAGAAAAATTCCTCATAACTCTTTGTCCGCTAACCAGCACCGGACTTTTATTTGATGCTACAATTAACAATCGAGAACACCGTTTTGGAGTTTCCGGTCTGCTCTACAATAATAATTTAATTGTGTATGATCTAGAAACCACCTCCCTTTTCCCACAAATGTGTTTTAGCGGAAAAACGGGTCGGCTTGAAGGTGAACAACTAAAATTGCTGCCAATTGTGGAGTCTACCTGGGGAGCCTGGAAAACGCTTCACCCCAATACCACTGTTTTGTCTGATATTACAGGATTTGAACGGCCGTACAATATTTATCCTTTAGGAGATTATCGTACGAATCATGAGTTTTTACAATTCCCCCTCACGAATGATGACCGACGCTTGCCTCGCAAAGATATCATACTGGGCGTTGCGCTAAATAATATCGAACGTGCCTACCCCTTTAAAGCGATGGGAACTCATGCTGTTTTAAATGACAGGATCGGCGACACAGACATCCTTGTTGTTTTTGCTGAGAGAGCAAAAATGGCCGTTCCATTTTATCGCAAAGTCGATGGCCAGGAAACAGACTTTGTTTTTCATGAAACTGCACTAAGAGGTTTAATTTTTTTCAGAGATATCTTAACCGGCTCTGTCTGGAATATGAGAGGGGAGGCTGTTTCCGGGCCAATGGCTGGCGGCGGCGTTGTCTTGGAACAGATTCCGGCCTACACCTCCATGTGGTTTGGCTGGGCGGCTTTTCATGAGAATACGGAAATCGCCGATATAAATGCGATAGTTACATCAGTAAACTCTGACTTGTCGGCAATTCGCCCCGATGCATTCGAGCTTCATCAAAATTTCCCAAATCCGTTTAACCCGGCGACAACTATTGGCTACGCGCTTGACGAAGCCAACCGGGTCACATTGAAAATTTATGATATCGCCGGTAAGGAAATAAAAACTTTAGTAAATAACATCTCTCAGCAAGCGGGTCAATATCGTGTATCATGGTCGGGTAAAAACAATTCGGGGAGAAACGTGGCGTCCGGAATGTATTTTTATAAAATTAGTATGGGCGGGCTTTCGAAATCTCGTAAAATGGTACTCTTACAATAAGGAATAATATCTTAAAAATGCGTAAACACAAACCATCTATTTTAAAATTTACCATTGTCGTAATTTTCACTGTTATTCAATTAGTACTCACAATTTCAAATAGCCATGCCGGCGCCTGGACGCTGGAAAAGGGTCAGCTTTGGATAAAATCATCTCTGTTCGTTCAACGCACGAGTGACCGCTACGCCACTAACTTTATAATTTGCGATGGCCGCGCTTGTGAGAACGGCGAAAGAACACCTTTCTTTTTTGATGGGAAGGTTAAATCTAATGTTGCATTTTTAGATGTTTGGTACGGCGTTACTAACAAACTGGAACTGCAGTTTCAGTTGCCCTTTTTCGATATTGCCTTTACAGATGCCATTGATCCCAACCGCACCGGCTCCAGTGAATTTGGTGATTTGAAATTTGGAATGCGTTACAATATATTGTCCCAACCGCTGGTAGCTACTATAAACGTAAATGCAAAAGCCCCGACAGGATTTTTCAACAAAGATGCTGAGGCGGTTCCGGTTGGCGATGGCCAATGGGACTTGAATGTACAAGGGCAATTTGCGCGATCCTTGTGGCCGTTGCCTGTCTATCTGAATTTGGACCTTGGCTACCGCTACAGATTTGAACCCAGCACGTCAAAGACCAATCTTGCGCCTGGCGACGAAGTTACTTTACGTGGTGAAGTTGGAATTAATTTAAATAAACATGTTTTGCTCAAAGCTGCCATTGACGGTTTTTGGGGAAAAGAGTTTACTGCCAGTTTCGCCGGCTCAAAGCTGTCTATCAATAATTCTGAACGCCGTATTTTGTCCTTTGAACCAGGTATATATTGGCAGGCTCTGCCTCAGTTGGCACTGGAAGCTTCAGTCGGCATAAGTTTAGCCGGCAAAAACTATCCTGCCGGCGAGGTTTATGGAATGGGGATGTCTTACACTTTTTCTATTTATTAGCTTGGACTTTTCTTCTGTAAAAACAAGAAAAATCCAAGCTGCAAGAATCAACTTTTTAAAGTAAATTTAAAACATTTTGCGCGGATAACTGTGATTGTGCGTTCACAGCATTAGTCGTATCTTGTTTAATCTTCTCCTTCATTTCCTCTATTTTTTCTTTGGCAAAATCAGCGTCCTCTATTTTACTTCTGGCTGCTTCGGTATGGGTTATAGCTTGGGAAAGATTATTTTCTTTGTGGGCAAACCGAGTTTGATTAGCGCCTAAAGATGCGACTGTAGATTGCACGGTTGCTATGGCACTTTCAATACTGGCCAATGCCGCACCGGCATCCTCAGATGATGAAACATCCACATCCGAGACGCCCAGGTCTGACGAATGGTGATCACCGGAACTGACTTCAACGCTTTCAGCGTCGGTGGTTTCTGCGCCGGATTGAACAGATATCTCGGCGCCGGAAAGAAGTGCAATGTCATTCAAAGTGGTTGAATCAACGACATCGTCAATTTCTTCTGCAAGTGCGGATATGTCATTATTTATGGCTTCCCGATCCGCCTCACTGAGGGTGTCATTAGCTGCTTGTATCGCTTTGGTTTTCATGGTTTCAAGAATGCCGAGAACATCGGTTGCACCACTTTCAGCTACAGAAAGAGAAACGCGCGCATCTCCGACGTTATTCATGGCTGTAGCAAGTCCACGGCTTCTGGCCTGCAAAGTGTGGCTAATCACAAATCCTGCCACATCATCTTCTGCGGAATTTATTTTCTTGCCGGTAGCAAGTCGGTTTTGGTGAATACCAATTTCTTTGTTGACCCTGCTCATGTTATGGAGTATTTGGTTGTTTTGTTGCTGTCCGCCAATTTGGTTTGGGTTGCCTGAGGGTGTCATATCTTTTCTCTCCTTACCGGGGTTTTTGTAAGAAATTTTATTATGAAGTAGTATCGGCAGATGTTTTTAAACTTTGACACTTTTGTTAAAAAAAAGTAAAATTTAAACCAAATGCCGCACAAAATTCCTACAAGCTAAACTACCGCTGATTCAGTAATCGTCAGTGAGCCCTCATCTGCATTTAACGTAGCCTGAACGCCGAGAGGCAAAGTTAGTTTGTCCGCTGTATGGCCAATGGTCATTCCGGAGATAACCGGTATTTCAAGAGGGCGCAGAATATTGTCGATGGTTTCGCCCAAAGTGTAAATGCTGGTATCTAAATCATCGTCACAACGCCGGCATTCCCCCCAGATGATACCTCGCACTTTATCAAACTTTTTAGCCAGGTGCAACTGAGTCAACATTCTATCTACCCGATAATTAGCTTCTGCCACATCTTCAAGAAAAAGAATTTTGTCCTCCGTTTCAATCTCATACGGCGTACCCATTGTCGCGGCGATGAGCGATAAATTACCGCCAACGAGTCGGCCGGTTACAGTGCCGGGGAAAACCGTCCGGATTCGATATGCAGGGCGAAATGTGTTTTCGGGATCTGAATTTGTCAATTTACCAATGGGTTCAGATGAAAACACTGCCTTATTAAAACTTGCCTGGGTAAATTCATTAAAAGTAGAGTAAGGAGTTGGACCGTGAAAAGTAACCAGCCCGGTGAATTTATGAATTGCCAAATGCAGAGCCGTGACGTCGCTAAATCCAATAAATATTTTGGGATTTTTCTTTATCAGATCGTAATCTATTTTATCTAAAATTTGCGATGCCCCGTAGCCGCCTGAAGCAAAAATTGCTTTTACCTCGGTGTCTGCAAACATGGCATGTAAATCGTCCAGACGAGCCGCTATGTCTTGTTGAAATGAGGCCGTTCTTTTGCCGACATGTTTCCCAATTTTGGCTTTGAGTCCAAAATGCTGGAAAGTGGGCTTTATACCATTCAATGAATCTGGTTCAAATTTGGGTGAGCAAGGAGTGATGACCCCAACAGTATCTCCAGCTTTTAAAGCATTGGGGCGAATAATTTTGCTCGATTTTGCAGCAGGATAAATTGCTCCAGGGGTTAGCATTAAAGCCGAAATCCCTGCCGTCAGGTTTGTTAGAAATTTTCGACGATGAATTTTGTTTGCCATAAATATTATTTCCTCCAAGATAAAATAGTTAATACATCTTTACTTGGCCACCAACTGCGAAGCCCGTTCAGTCGCCCGAATGATGGTTTTAATAAATGTCACGCGCAGGCCGCCTTCTTCCAGTTCCATAAGGCCGTCGATGGTGCAGCCGGCCGGGGTGGTGACCACATCTTTGAGCAGCGCCGGATGCTCGCCGGTATCCAGCACCATGCTCGCCGCACCGAGAACGGCTTGCGCCGCCAACTCGGTGGCAATGTTGCGCGGCAGGCCGGCTTTAACACCACCCTCGGCCATGGACTCAATTACCACGTAAATAAATGCCGGGCCGCTGGCGCCGAGGCCTGTAACCGCATCCATGTGTTTTTCATCCACAATTACAGTACGGCCGACGTGGTTAAAAATAAACTCTGCCTGTTTGAGCTGCTCGTCAGCCACGAATGAACCGGAGCAAATCCCTGTCATACCTTTTTTGATGAGGCAAGGCGTGTTCGGCATCGCACGAATCACCGGTATTTTCTTTCCGATTTTTTCTTCGATAAATTTTGTGGTCACACCGGCTGCAATCGAAACCAAAACTTGATTTTC
>JAJDAE010000258.1 GCA_029262035.1 Candidatus Zhuqueibacterota bacterium | reverse complement strand
ATGGTGAGTAAAGAATGATAAAAATGCAACGACTCCAGCGTTGAGAGCCCAACTCTTTGCGCATTAAAACTTCCGTCTTTATTTAAAAGCCTTATCTCGCTGTTTTTGGTTACTTGTGAACCAAAACCGAGATCATTTGTATCTTCTTTCTTTTTCCTGGTATTTTGTTTGTTTATCTTTTTCACGGCATATAAAAAAAGGAAACAATAATCTTGCTTCCTATGAGTAATACTGAATAAAGTTTGAGATAAAATCTACTTAAGTAGGTGTATAAACTCTTTACTGCTTTTTAGCTCAGCCAGATCCCCGTCTACTTCAGCTTGTTTTTTTAGCTTTGGGTTTAGGGCAATAGCTTTTCTTAAGGCAGATAACGCTGTCTCCGAATTTCCTGCTGCCAAACGAATAACCGCCAGGTCATAATAAACTTCAGCATTATCCGGCGCCAATTTCGCGGCACGCTCCTGATGTGGCAAAGCTTGTTTAGGTTTCTTCTGGGTAAAAAGTGTCCAGGCCTGATTCCAGGCGTAATTCATTTCGGCTATTCTAAGAATCCTTCCCAACTCCTTAAACGGCTCGGAGTGATCATCCACCCGAATATCAATCGCGCGATCGGTGTAGCCGCCATAACCGGCGCCTTCCTTCACAACCAGAAGAGCCGCAGACTGTTTTCCGCGTGAGTCGCCACCGTTTTTTTCTCCTGCCATCAGAGCGGCATAGAGGCGGCTGGCGAGCGTCCCCTCTGTCTCCAGAAAAGTTTTTTCCATGGCAGCAACCACAGCCTCACCTGCCAAAATATTACCTTGAACAGCATAATTTTGACCGGCACGACCGCCCGCCCATGCCAGACAATTTTCACCTGTGTAGGTCACGGACTTACCTTCCGGCGCGACCATACCAAATTGACGTCGCGTCGGATTAGCATCATCGCGCAACAAAATATTCTTAACTTCCTCCGGCGTTGCGCCATTTTCCAATAATTCAAGACCACGCCAGCCGAAAGAGGTATTTGCGAATGATTGCGTGGCAACTGCGCCAACACCAGCCTTAGCCCAAGGTACAACATTGCCGACGGTAAAAAAACGAGATGCAACTGCAACACCCAGTTCCCCGGTGTTTGGGTCACTCGCAACAATTGAAAACGTCGCAACAGGGCGTTCACCACCCAGAGCAGTGTTGGCGCATAAAAGAATGAATAAAAATAAATTTCTCATAAACTTACAATTGAGATTACTTTTTGCTTAACTCTTTTTCAGCCTGAATCCAATGGTCTACGTCAAGTCCACTTTGGCTGCCGCTTTCTTCATAAATTTCATAAGCGCGGGCGCGAATCTGTTCTTCCGTAACTTTAGTGACTTTCTTTTTTGCCGGGGCCTTAGTTGTTGCCTTTTTAGCAGTTTTCTTTGCCTGTGTTTTTTTAGCTGTAGTTGTTTTTGCTGTTGTTTTTTTTACTGCTGCCACTGTTAAAACTCCTTTGCGTGAATATAAAATAATCGCGCAATTTTACTGAATAGAAAATTAAATGTCAAGACGTATTTCATTGATTTAACACAAATATCGTTTGATAAAACTATTGCCGGTGTTATACAAATTCTGAGGCTGCCAACAACCGTACTATCATCACTACCAATCTCAACTTACCAGTTTCTTAAGGGTTAAATACTTCCACCAAATTTTTTAAGCACAGACAATACCTGCATTGAATATTCAACCCGGCCAAATGGTGCGCTTACCTGATAACCTTGAACATGGCCGAGACTCTGTTCGATGGCTTCTTGCGCAATTCTAATGCCTTCATCTCTTGCATCTTCTTTAGAAACTTCTTGTGCTCTGCGCATACGTTCCATATAACGCTCCGGCACCGAAGCGCCTGGCACTTCATTGTTCATGAACTCTGCATTACGCACACTAACGAGAGGCCAGATTCCTGCCATAATTGGTGTTTTCAAATATGCAACTTTTGGTAAAAAGTTAAGCAATATGTCAGGATCAAACACCGGTTGGGTGATCGCATATTCTGCGCCAGCCTCAACCTTCAATTCAAACCGTTTAATTTCATGAGCAAGATCGATTGCGCCGGGATTCACGCCAACACCAACCAGAAATTTTGTTGGCGCTTCCAGTTTATTGCCACCAAGATCAAGACCATGATTCATGTGATTCACCATATTTGTGAGGCCAATGGAGTCCACATCAAAAACAGCCGTCGCATCGGGGTAATCGCCCATTTTGGGCGGGTCGCCGGTAATGATTAAAATATTATTCAGGCCAACGGCACAAAGTCCCATGACATCCGATTGCATGCCGAGCAAATTGCGATCACGACAACAATAATGAAGAATGGTTTCAATTCCAACTTGCTGTTCGAGGATAATGCTCAAATGTTGAGCACCCATTCGGCACATGGCACGCGGGCCGTCAGGGACATTTATGGCATCAATGCCAAATTCTTTAAGCTTTTTTGATGATTCGATAATTTTTGAAGGATCACTGCCTCTTGGCGGCACAATTTCGACGCTTGTAACGAGTTCGCCATTTACTAACTTTGCTGCGAACTTACTTTTCTTTCCTGTTTCAACCGGCTTAACATCCGCTTTAACTTCTTTCGGGATTTCTATTTTAAAGTTATGCTGGCGGGGGCTCTGCATACGAACCGACTTTTCCATCGCCTTGATATAGTCCGGCGTAGTTCCACAACAGCCTCCGACCAAACGAGCACCAGCTTTTATAAAACGCATTGAATACTCACTCATGTACTCCGGACTGGCGAGATAAATATTACGCTCTTCCACCACACGCGGTGCTCCGGCGTTAGGTTGAATGATAATCGGCCTCTTGGTAACATGCACCATTTTCTCAAGCGCATCTAACATGGCTGGCGGGCCAACTGAACAATTAATGCCAATTACATCCACGCCCCATTTGTCCAATTGATATGTGAAAGTTTCTGTAGAGGTTCCGTACAAAGAGTCTCCGCTTTCATCGATGGTCATTTCAGCAACGATTGGCAAATTACAAATAGCTCTGATTGCTAAAATAGCTTGCTCTATTTCACTTAGATCAGAAAATGTCTCCAGAATAAATAAATCAACACCGCCGTTCATCAGTGCTGTAGCTTGTTCAGTAAAAGCCTGACGAGCCTCATCTTTGCCGACTTTCCCCCATGGCTCAATTCTGAGACCAAGCGGTCCAATAGAACCTGCGACATATAATTGATCGCCAGCAACATCACGCGCAATTTTAGCCGACTGATAGTTAATTGCATCGAGCGATTCTTCCAAACCATGCTTTTTTAATTTGAAGCGGTTCGCTCCAAAGCTATTGGTTTGCAAGACATCAGAACCAGCATTAGCATAGGCAGCATGTATTTCTTTAACCAGTTTAGGGTTTGCTAAATTTATGTTATCAAACGATTGATTGATAAAGACACCACGACCATAAAGCATCGTGCCAATTGCACCATCAAAAAGTAAAACGCGCTTCTCTAATTCCTTAAGAAAATCTTTCATAACATCCTTTATTCAAATTGTGGTAAAAGTTGGGGAAAATATACTGTCAATGGTATGCTATTGCAAGATATTTTTTTGTCATAACGGGATTAAGCTAATGAAGATAAATTATTAAACGGGTAAAATTGTAACTTACTTTTAGGAAAGGGGTTAACTCAATTTTTCAATTGTTTGAAAGTCAGGTAAATATACGCGCCTTTACTACACAAGGAAACAAAATGCCAGTCCATTTCTCGGCGAGACCTAATCCGCGAACCGATTTCATTCTTAAGAGAATCTGACGTATGGAATGTCTTGATGGGGATACATTCTTCGTCAAAAAATGTTTTGTCTTTTAAGTTTGAAGCCAACACGTAATGCCTGTGAAATTAATGCGAAAGAGAATGTTTACCATATTAGACAAAGCAATCATAAAAAGGTTATAAAAAGTTTCACCTTTTCTATCTTTTAAGTTATCTATAATATTTGAAACCCTAAAGCTTTCAAAAATTCACAAAAATCTTTTTCAGCATTAACCATATTTAGGGAAGATGTATAGAATTCACGGCGAATGCGATAGTGCCAGCGAAGACTATAAAAGTAATCGCCTTGTTCTGAAACAGAAAGAGAGAGTGAGAGAGCCTTTCTTAAGTTCGTATCATCTTTTTCAATATTATAAAAACGCTTTACAGAGTTATAAAGTTCATTTTGAATACCCTTTTCTGAAATATATTCTAAATCCTGAACTACATTTAAAATTTCGGATCGTGATGACCACTTCTTTTCTACCCCGAAATATTCACAAACGGCATCGTGAATCATCTGAGTGCCTTTCAATTTACCATCGTAAGAATACCCGGCGATATGGGGCGTACCGAGATCAACTAACTTAAGCAGATCAATATCAATATTAGGCTCGCCTTCCCAGACATCTAAAACACAACCGCTCAAATATTTTTCAACCAGCGCATTTTTTAGGGCAGAAGTTTTGACCACACTCCCGCGCGAGCTATTGAGTAAAATGCTATCCTTTTTCATTTTTCCAATGCGTGTTTCATCAAAAAGATGATGGGTGGCATCCGGGCCGGACTTAATTAAAGGCACATGTAGTGAAATAAAATCTGCATTCATCAATTGCTCTAAAGGCAAGTATTTTGAATCACCGCTCTCTCTCTGCTTTGGCGGATCGCATAGAAGGACATTCATTCCCAACGCCCTTGCCTTTGCGGCAACTTTACTTCCAACATGCCCGACACCAACAATGCCAATTGTCTTTCCTGTAATTTCAATTTGCTTACGGTTGCATAACAAAAGAAGTGCGGCGGCAATGTATTCAGCAACAGAGTTTGAGTTACAACCGGGAGCATGGGCAAATCCAATATTTTTACTTTTGAGATACTCTAAATCGATATGGTCAATACCTGCCGTTGGTGTTGCAACAAATTTCACTTCACTGCCACCAAGCAAATCCTCATTTACTTTTACTTCGGAACGGACAAGCAAGATATCTGCATCTTTTATTTTTAATGGCACAATCTCCCGTTTTTCAACAGCTTGCAAGTCGCCAACCAGCGCAAATGCCTGTTCGACTTGTGGTATATTTTGGTCTGCTATTATTTTCATTTTTTATTTGGATGTCCTTTTAACCGCGAATAAACGTAAATACACGCTAACCTAAAATCATAAAAACGGCTTATCAAAGTGAAACTCTTTTATACTTTTCTGACATTTCGATTTATTCTCACCGAAGATATACTGGTAAAATTTGCGTCAATTAGGATTTTTTTATTCGCGTGCATTGGCGGTTTATAAATAAAAAAATGGTTTGAGTTCACCCCGACACCCAAACCATTTATAGATAGGACAGAATTCTATTTAAAGTCAATATTTGCTTTTACTTATCCTGCTCATACAGATAATCTGCAATTTCTGCCTTCAATTTAAAAATATTAATGTTCATGGGCAACTTATTTTTTAAGGTTGCTAATTTTTTTTGTGCTGCTGTAAGATATGGCTCTTCCAAAATACCGCTTAAAGCCAATTCAGCCGCTCCTGCAACAATTGCAGCACGTTCTGTGCAATGTACCTGGAGCATTGGCAGCCAGTGAGGTTCCTCTTTTTTCTGAGTTACCGCCTGAGCGCATCGTTGAATTGCGCTGCTCATTGTGTACAAATCGATGAACATATCGCTCAAAATCACAGCCAACTGTTGTTCGTTCTGCAAATCCTGGCCAAACCGGGAAATCGCTTCATGAAGAACATAAAGTGTTATATCCCGTGTTACATCGAAGAACTGCTTTTCATTTGCCATTGGTTCGGCTTCGTAGGGGTCGAGGTTGTTAAAACGAATATCTTTCGTTTTTTCCCGGATAGGCAATTCTTCCATCAAGGCTTTTTTCAGAAAATATCCGGATACAATTTGCCGGTTGATCTCATTTGTACCTTCCCAAATTCTGTCAATTCGATTATCACGCACGGCTGAAGCCATGGGATATTCTTCAATAAAACCATTTCCGCCTAATATTTGCAGACCGTTATCCGCAGTAAAAGCAAGGCTTTCGCTGCCGTAGATTTTAACGATTGATGCTTCAATCGCACAGTGCTCAATGGCCTGAGCAACCAGTACATTATATTTTTCCGCATCCTTTGGAATGGCTCGAATACCTTCATCAATCATACCAATTGTGCGATAGACAATACTGTCCAACGCGAAAGTTCGAATGGCCATATCAGCAAAATAAGATTTGATAATATCAAAAGTTTGGATTTCCCGACCAAACTGCCTGCGTTGTGATGCATATTCCAGTGCTTCTTTTATCACAGATTTACAGCCGCCTAAAGCCGCTGCGCCGAGTTTAAAACGACCGATGTTTAAAGAGTTAAAAGCAATGGCTGCGCCGCCACCAATATCTCCTAATAAATTTTCAACCGGTACTTGAGCATTTTCGAGGTAAACTGAACATGTGGAGGAACCCTTCACCCCCATCTTCTTTTCCTCAGGACCAAGGGATAAACCCGGGGTATCCCGCTCCACTAAAAATGCTGAAAATTTACTGCCATCAACTAAGGCAAAAACTGTAAACAGGCCAGCCCATTGTGCGTTGGTTATGAATTGTTTGGTGCCGTTGAGAATATAATGCTTGCCATCATCCGAAAGTTTTGCCGTAGTTTTTGCTGAAATTGCATCGGAACCGGCTTCAGGTTCAGTTAACGCATATCCGGCCAACCATTCCGCGCTGGCCAGCTTCGGTAAATATTTTTCCTTTTGTGCGGAAGTGCCAAAAAAAACTGTTGGCAAAGTACCGATACCACTGTGTGCGCCAAATGTTGTAGCGAAGGAAGCACACATGCCATGAGAGAGATTTTCAACGACAATAGCCGAGGTTACTTTATCTAACCCGAGACCGCCGTATTCCTCGGGTACATCCACACCAGGCAAACCGAGTTCACCACATTCACCCATCAATTCGCGGGATAAATCCTCATTGTATTTCTCAATTTCCTGCTTATTGGGACGAATGCGTTCTTTGGCAAAATCGGCAACAGCCTTACCAATTTCCTGATGTTCTTCGGTAAAATTCTCTCTGGAAAAAATCTCGGTTTCACCTACTGGTGAAGTTAAAAAGGAGCCGCCACTGTTCATAATATCACCTTAACTTTAATTCCATTTAAAACATTGTGAGAGGTAAAATCAATACTTATTAAATAATTCGATAACAACAATAGTTCCCAAAATTCTTTATTAAACCAACCTATTCATATAATATTCTCAACGATCCTGAATCGGGGTATATTCCGCTTTTATCGGGCCGGTATAAACCGCTCTCGGCCGGAAAAGTCTATTGTCTTCCAGGTACTCCAAAGCCCTTGCCGTCCACCCTGCGATTCTGCTCACCGCAAAAATCGGTGTAAACATAACTGTTTGAATGCTCATTGCATTATAAATTAGCCCGGAATAAAAATCTACATTCGGAAAAATTTTCTTTTCAGCGCCAAGCACTTCAATCACTTCCTTTTCAAGGGCAATGGCAATATTGTAAAGCTTTTGGCTTTCTGAATTTTTCTGTGCGACAAGTTCAGCAATTGGTCCTAAAATTCTCGCTCTGGGATCGTAGGCTTTGTAAACCCGATGACCAAAGCCCATCACTTTTCTTTTTTCAGCACGGGCTTTCTCAAACCATGGTTTCACATTTTCCGGAGAACCAATTTCCTCCAATATATAGAGCGCGGCTTCATTTGCTCCCCCATGAAGTGACCCTTTCAAACTGCCAATTCCCGCCACGACGGAACTGTACATATCCGAAAGCGACGAGTTAACCACCATCGTCGTAAAGGTTGAAGCATTCATTCCATGATCGGCATGCAAGATAAGTGATGCATCCATAATGCGCTCACTGGCTTCATCCGGTTTTGTGCCAGTCATCATGTACAAAAAATTTGCAGCGTGGGTTAAATCAGGATCGGGATTTACGGGTTCTTTATTTCTTCGCAAGCGGGAGATAGCTCCTGCAATCGAAGCCATTCTAGCAGTAAGCTTTATGGCTATTTCCGTCTCATTGGTAACAGAAATATCATCAGCTTCGTCGTCCAGACTACCTAAAGCTGAGACGGCTGTGGCTAAAAGTGACATGGGGTGGCTGGTCTTTGGCATTGCTTTAAGCACGTCCAAGACTGCATCGGGTAAAATGCGGTAAGCGATCAATTTATCATTAAAGCCCTGCAACTCGGCCCGGGAAGGTAGATGCCCGTACAGCAGCAGGTAGGTCGTTTCCTCGAAGGAACTTTTTTCGGCCAAATCAAAGCAATTAAGGCCACGATAAATGAGCCAGCCTTTAGCTCCGTTTACATAACCAATTTTTGTGGTGTTGGAAATAGCGCCTTCCAGGCCACGGTTAATTGTAGCATTGACAGGCCAGTTTATTTCACTTGTGAGTCCGGGCTCGGGTTCACCCTCTGTCTCGAGGGCTGCTTTTACAGCAACCCTCTTGATCAGTTCATCAATTTCAACTTTGGTCATTAAATTTAACTTCACTGTCAAACTTCGATTTCAGTTTAGAATTAAGCTTGGAAAGATTCCCACTTAGATTTTAAATCTGCGCTTTGTACCGTTTCCTTAATATAATCAGAATACTCTTTTTCTGTTGCGCCGGTATCACTTCCGGTCAAACGATTTTTTTTTCAAATTGTCCGCAAATGTCAAGCGCCATCTCTAGTTTACTTGCTTTATCTTCACAACCGATGTGACGAATTAACATGCCCGCCGCCCGAATCATACTGGCACGATCAGCATATTGTGCACGGCCTTCATCAACCATTCTAGGAGCACTGCCATGAATTGCTTCAAACATGGCATACCTTTTCCCAAATTGCGTTCTGTGTTTAGGAGCGATTAATTTTGCGGTCATAATATCAATGTACAAGTCATCACACTCAATCTTCGGATATTCTTCAGCTATTCTGTAACCTATTTCTAAAAATTTACCATCTGTTCGTTAGCTTTGGTCACAAGTGTGGCTTTGTCGTTATAATTTAGCTTCTATTATTCACAAACTGGCAAAAATTTGCCTGGCACTTACTCAAAATTATAAAAGCTATTAAATATTTGCTTATTTGCTAACCTCATAAAAATCTACTAAGTGCCAGGCAAATCATTTAAATTTTATGAATAATTCAGGTTAGTAACGCTAATTATGGAAATTTAATTCTAAATAGAGTATATTACGATCTGATTCAGAATAGCAAATAATAATAAGGATAAACAATGGCAAAAATTACCTGGACACATACGGATGAAGCGCCAGCTTTGGCAACAATGGCATTCCTTCCTGTACTGAAAGCTTTCACGAAAGACACGGATATTGAAATTGATCTGGCCGACATATCTCTGGCCGGACGTATTATTGCTAACTTTCATGAAAAGCTCACTGAGGAGCAAAAAATTCCCGACTATTTGACCCTATTGGGTGAAATGACACAGCGGCCTGATACAATTATCTTAAAATTACCCAACATCAGCGCCTCGATTCCGCAGCTTCAGGAGGCAATCGTTGAACTGAGAGCGAAGGGTTTTGATATTCCCGAGTATCCCGAAGAGCCAAAAACGGATGAAGAAAGAGCGCTGCAAAAACGCTTCTCTGCCGTCCTTGGCTCGGCTGTCAACCCGGTCCTCCGTGAAGGTAATTCAGACCGGCGTCCGGCTGCTTCGGTGAAGATGTTCGCCCAGAAGTATCCTCATCGAATGATGAAACCCTGGCCGGAGTCAGGCTCAAAGGCACGCGTCACACACATGACAGGCAAAGATTTTTATGCCCATGAAACTTCAATTACGAAGGACAAAGCTTCGGATGTGAAAATCGAATTTATTGACAAAGCAGGCAATGTTACAGTTCTCAAAGAGAAGATTTCATTACTGGCGGGCGAAATTATCGACACCACGCATATGGATGTTGCTGCTCTCCGGGAATTCTACGCCGAGCAGATTAAAGAAGCAAAAAAGGATGACGTTCTGCTTTCGCTCCACCTCAAGGCTACCATGATGAAGGTCTCCGATCCGATCATGTTCGGTCATGCCGTGTCCGTTTATTACAAGAATGCTCTTGATAAGCATGCTACTACGCTGAAGGAGATTGGCGCAAATATCAATAACGGGCTAGCCGATGTTCTGGAAAAACTGAACAAACTTCCGGCCGACCAAAAGGCCGAGATCGAAGCGGACATTCAAGCGATATATAAGAGCCAACCAGCGTTGGCAATGGTTGACTCGCGTCACGGTATCACTAATCTTCATGTGCCCAATAACATCATAATCGATGCTTCCATTCCCAATGTCGTCCGCGACGGCGGCAAAATGTGGAACAGAGACGATCAACTTCAGGACTGCATTGCCATGGTTCCGGATCGCTGCTATGCCACCATGTATAAGGCGGTATTGGAAGATGCCAAGGAAAAGGGTCAATTCGATCCGGCCACGATGGGAAATGTGTCTAACGTCGGATTAATGGCCCAAAAAGCCGAAGAATACGGTTCCCATGACAAAACATTCGAAGCCCAGGCTTCGGGCACCGTCCGTGTTGTGGATGAAGCAGGAACGACCTTACTCGAGCAGACTGTACAAACCGGTGATATCTTCCGCATGTGTCAGACGAAAGATGTGGCCGTCCGTGATTGGGTTAAGCTGGCCGTAAGTAGGTCACGAGCAAGCGGCAATCCAGTCGTCTTTTGGCTCGATGAGAACCGTGCCCATGACCGGGAGATCATCAATAAGGTGAATACCTATCTGCACGAACATGATACCAGCGGCTTAGAAATACTTATCAAATCCCCGGAGGAAGCAATGAGATTCACACTTGCGAGAGTCCGCCTGGGAGATGATACGATTTCAGCCACAGGCAATGTTCTCAGAGATTATTTGACAGACCTCTTCCCAATTCTTGAGCTGGGGACAAGTGCACGTATGCTTTCGATCGTTCCCCTGCTGAAAGGTGGTGGGCTATTTGAGACTGGCGCTGGTGGATCAGCACCAAAACATGTGCAGCAGCTTATCAAAGAGGGACACCTCCGATGGGATTCTCTCGGTGAATACTGCGCTCTTGTCCCGTCTTTCGAAATGATTGTTGAACAGACGGGGAATGAAAAAGCTGCTATCCTTGCTAAGACTCTGGACCAGGCTATTTCTAAATACCTTGAAAATGGAAAACTACCAAGCCGCAAAGTGAATGAGCTTGATAACCGGGGCAGCACGTTCTATTTGACCCTCTACTGGGCCAGGGCGTTAGCATCCCAGGATGATAATTCTGATATGAAGACTCGTTTTGAAAAACTGGCAGATGAACTCGGCAAGAATGAGGCAACAATCAATGAGGAATTATTAGCGGCTCAAGGTCAGCCTGTTGACCTCGATGTTTACTATATGCCGAATACGAAAAAAGCGTCGCTGGTAATGCGGCCAAGCACTGTTTTAAATGAAATAATTGATAACTTTTAATCCATTATTACTTGTTTGATAGGCCGCTCAAGAAGCCAAGGCGGCCTATTTATTATTCTCAAAAAGGCTAGTACGAATGTAGCCAACACTGATCCGTAATTGGTCTTAGATGTGAGCAGCCTCTGAATCAGAGCATTAAAAAATATGCGTTGGCGTTGTATAACATTGGTTTCGACTTGATGCAAAGCTTTAGATGAAATTCAGTAGTTTCGTTGCTGCATCAATATTAGGCTATTTCTCAAAGTTCTATTATCCGTCAGTAGTGTCCGGTTTGATTATTGCCGGGGTTGAATTTAGTCGCAGAAGTATCAAAAAAGTTGTCATTCCCACGATTTTTTGGTGGGAATCCATTTATTTTCAGGAATAGCCTTGCTGACTTCAGCGTGCGTCTCTATTGTTAATCCTTCAATGACCCTGAATTTGATTTTTCCATCGGCAGCCTGCTCTTTTAATAGGAATTCCATTACACTTTGAGACTCTGCAAGCGAGAAAATGACCAATTCCATCCCCACCGCAAATCCCGAAAACTATTGGTTTAAAGTTTGATAATCAATCCAATCCGACTCAGTCTTCATCTTTCCAATGCGAGCTAATTGTGATTGAATTAACGTTTCAAAATGTTTTTGAGACTGCTGTGAATCCATAAGATGTCTTCTTTCTCCTTAAAAATTGAATATGATATTATTAAAACTTAAAACTTGAATAAAACAAAGTATTCCGCTATTTTGATAGCTTGTATATATTAACAATTAAATATGGTA
>JAJDAE010000257.1 GCA_029262035.1 Candidatus Zhuqueibacterota bacterium | reverse complement strand
TGACAATTACATCCTGTATATAGAAATAAATAGAACCGTCACCAATGACACGACCCATACCAATTAGTTCACCTGCAGAATATATAGTTACTGAATAAAGAGAATTATTTATACCAATTTTTATTGTTTCTAAATCAAGTTTATCCCAATCGGTAGTATTTCTTAATGTTAGAAATTCTTGAGGAGTAAGCTCATTTTGAATTAGTTTATATTCCATTGGGTACCAAGTAATTACTATAACCTATTGCATAACGGGCGCTGCCAGTAGCGGCACCAAACGTTGATTAAAAACTAAACTTTCAAAAACCATCAAACTCTAAAATCGCGCTATTGTGGCAGCGTCCGGTTGATGTTTAGTTAGGCCTGCTGCTACTTTAGCACACTGGATGCTCTACAATAAATACCCCAAACAAACTCTTATTTACCCCTGACTGCCAGCCGTAAGCCAAAAAAATATATGAGAAATT
The DNA here is from genome assembly GCA_029262035.1 of Candidatus Zhuqueibacterota bacterium. Taxonomy (GTDB): domain Bacteria; phylum Zhuqueibacterota; class Zhuqueibacteria; order Oceanimicrobiales; family Oceanimicrobiaceae; genus JAJDAE01. Next base: position 2,691 of record JAJDAE010000257.1, on the reverse strand, counting down.
TGAACTAAATCTGCGTCGGTAATCGACTGGTTATATGGCAATCAAGGTTCGTCATTGATTGTGTATTTGCTCAATTAGTTCGGATAGTAAGGTCTCTACGTCACGCGCCTGATGATTAGTTCCATTTAATTCATAAAGGAGATTCTCTAAAGTAGCTATTGTGTTGCGGCGGCCTCGATTGAATACCGTAGTCATCCGGGGCAAACCTTCGATAACCCCGCGGAGACCTCGGATTTGGCTGTAAGATTCGGTTGTTGCTGTTCTTAAGCCTGTGACAGTATTGAGCGCATCTTGAAGATCATCGGAATTGTCAATGCCAAAATCAGAACTCAAAGTAGCTGCGCGGCCAAACGAGTCCATGGCGGTGAAGAACGAATTGGAATATAGCGGAATCTCAACCTCCATTCGCTTAACAAAATCTTCCAAGTCGCGCGCTGCATTCGCGGCAACACGTTTGGCGTTCTTCAAACTCGGACTACCGCCTGAAGTCGAAAGTTTGTTAGCCTCTTCGGTTCGTTCTTGAAATTTTTCTATGAGCTCCTGCGTAGCTTCCGTCATACGCGTAAGCACTTCGGTAACGTTCGACATAGAATCATTGGCCGATTCAATCAGATCTATAAACCCTTCCTCTTCATCAACAGGCGCATTTTCCTCTGTAACTGCAATCTCTGGTTGATGGGGAGCTGGTTGAGTCACTCCATTCGCTTCCATTTTTTTTGTCCATCTTTGAGCAGCTCGACTGAGATGAAGTCTTGTAATATTTCTAAAATCATCGATCGAATTGAATTGAAAATATAGGCCGCCGAGTTCTCCCAATCGCGATCTAAATTCAGAAATAGCCCGAAGTTGGTCCGGATCGAGTTCGGAAGGAGAAACTGGAGCGTTTTTAAAATAGAACATTATCTCAATAGATTTTGGATCTTGAGTATGGCGTTCGTACGCACGCATGAACTCTTCCTCTGTCCCTGAACCTGCTCGCTGTGTTGGCGTACCAAAACGAGTCCACATTATCCCGATAAAAATGTCGTAGTTTGTGGGAATCTGCTCATTTATAACATCCTGAGCATCGTCACCAAACCCAGGAGATGTGTGAGTCTCCCACCGGACGAGGTCAAGGCGAATACCCAATGTATCTGCCCATGTTGTATTCAACTCACGGATGATTTCTTCAAGAGCGCCCCGCTCTTCAGCTACATCGTTTGGTGACGCAGCGAAAACTTGAAGTATAGTTTCTGTTTTTGGCATATATCCATTCCTTGTGCCTAACTACAGTGTTAAATGAAAAAATATCCATGCGATCATTTGACATATATGGAAAACTTTTCCACTGATTGCGACATTGCAATGTGAACAGTAGAAAATGTTGCTATTTTTTCCATATTTTTAATTATTATCAGGATCGACTAAGACAACTTGCAAAAGAATAGCAACATTTCCATCGGAAAGCAAGAAATAATTTCACGCTAATTTGAAATATAGTCCCGCTGTGGGCTACCACGCAATTGGAGCTATCAAGAGATTTAATTCCTATTCAGGCAACATGTGTTTAAGCATGAATAAAAGCAAATTAAAAAAGATGCAAAAAGTCAAGGTCACTGACTTGATCCGAATTCATTAAAAAAACGGCAACCCAAAATCAAGTTTTGTCATTTACGAAAACGTGATTGCAATGATTTGTAATCCTTCTTATCTTTTAACCTATGGACGAAAAAAAGCTAATCAGAGAAATTAAAAAAGGTGAAGAATCCGCGTTTAAGGAACTGGTGGAAACGTACAAGGATATGGTCGTCAATACCTGCTACGGTTTTTTGCAGAACCAGGAGAACGCCGAAGATATTGCTCAGGATGTTTTTGTTGAAGTCTATCAATCGATTCACCGGTTTCGGGAAGATGCGAAATTCTCAACCTGGGTGTACCGTATCGCGGTGAACAAGTCTCTGAATTTCAAGAAAAAAAATAATCGCCGGAATTGGGCAGTAAGTTTTCAAGCCGTATTTGGCGGGGAAAAAGAAGCAGCGCAAGTTGCGGACGGCAAAACTCTAGACCCTCATGCTGATTTGGAACAACAGGAGCGAGTCAAAATTTTACACTCTGCAATTGAGACACTGGCGCAAAATCAAAAAATTGCCTTCACTTTAAGTAAATATGAAAATTTAAGCTACAAAGAAATTTCTGAGGTGATGGGGACATCGATCTCGTCAGTTGAGTCACTTCTAAACAGAGCAAAAAAAAATCTTCAGAAGAAACTCCATAGTTATTATAAAAATGAAAAATAAAGCGCAGGTTTTTTTGAAATTAGTTGTCCTATAGAATGAAAGGTTGATAAAATGCAAAAACGTGAGAAACAAAAACTGATAGACGACAAAGTGTTTGAAACACTACATTGCCTTGATAAGGTGGACAAGGTGAAAGCGAATCCATTTCTTTATACCCGTATAAAACAAAAACTTGATGCACCCAAAACATCAAAAACAGGTTTCCAGCTGAGCCGTTTCTTTCGCCCAATTCTCTTGCCAACACTTGTCGTTGCCAGCGCACTACTTGGCATTCTTATCGGCAATAACAATAGTTCGAACATTCAAAGTTCTCGCTCACAAAACATAAAGTCTTTTGCTTCATTTTATGGATTTAAAACGCAAGATCTGAATAATTATTTGTTAATTGAAAGTGAATAATGATGAATTACTTTCT
>JAJDAE010000256.1 GCA_029262035.1 Candidatus Zhuqueibacterota bacterium | reverse complement strand
GCCATTTAGGAAGAAATATTACTTTGTCCCTTAATGAGCTAAAGGTAGAGGGGCGCCACATTAAGCTTTGCGGATACGGCTCTGTAACTTATACCCAAAGGCTCAAGATATACTTCCCGTATAAATTCGCCGGGATGGGGTGGGTTGTACTTACTCATTAGGGACAATCCTCATAATTTACTATAACCTAAATTTGGCACCACTTCACACCCATTAATGTGTCCGATACATGCAATGTAAATCAAAAAACAGAATTTGACCTAAGCGGCCAGCGGTCTTACTTCCCGGGAGTGAAGAATTTCTGCACTGTCAAATGCACGAATATCTCTTATTGTTAAGGTTAACAGAGCCACTGTTTTGCCTTCTGCTGTTACGAACTCAACTTCGAGGCCTTCATTATCGTCATAGCAATGTATCACAGTTCCAACATCACCTGTTTTAAGGTTGTAGTCCTCAATGTCGTGAGTTAAAACGACTAGCTCTAATTCTTTGACCATCTTCAGCTCCTTTTTAAAACTCAGCCAGGGTATGCTGTTATAAAACGTGGTTTTTCCTGACCAATATCAATAATCCAAACAGTTTCAACTTTAACAGACTTACCAAGAGGCGTGGAAAGCGTTCCATCAATTATATACTTTTTCCCGTGAGGCGAAGGAAGCTCATCTTTAACGTCCTGAGTCTGGGCTATCTTAATTAAACCTTGTTCCAGTGCATCTATATTTGTTTCATCAAATCCAAACATACGGAAGAATTTGGCTTTCGACCTTCCTACTACATGCGTTTCTGAAAGTAAATAGTCTTTAATTTTTGCCTGCGGAACATAGGCAAAATCTCGATTCGGAAGTTTCATAAGAATGTTCCATTTAACGAATCTTTGGATGACTTTTTAAAATTAGAAAAATGAAACAAAAAGTCAAACAATGTTTAAACTTAATTTAAGAATCCATCCATGTGCCAAGCACTTTGGAAGTGCCTGGCACATACAACAGCTATCAACAAACCTTATATTTCCCTGCCACCAGGCCAACTTGCAAATCCGACTTTTTATTCGCCTGCAGTTTCTCTTCAATTTGCTTTGATGTTTTTGTAATCGAAAGCCCGCCAAGCGCAGTACAGCACAAATCATTGGGAATACTATTGCCCACTTTATTCATGGCATCAATGACCTCATCAAGAGGGATGAGATGGTCGTAATCTGCAAGAGCCATGTTGGCACAGGAGAGCGCGTTGCTGGCAGCCAGCACATTTTTGCCAAGGCATGGCGCTTCAACCCGGTTCGCCACCGGATCACAAATCATACCAAAAGAGTTTTGCAGAGCAAATGACGCCGCCGAAAGCGATTGCACCAGATTGCCGCCGGCCATTGTTACCAGACCCGCAGCTGCCATCCCCGCGCCCGAACCACATTCTGCCTGACAGCCTCCAACTTCAGCGGCGAAAGTTGCGTGTGCAGAAATAAAGACGCCAATCATTCCCGCAGCTAACATCGCTTTGGCGGTCTCTTCATCAGAAAGATTCATTGCTGAGGCCGCGCCAAGAAGTGCGCCCGGCAGCGCACCGCACGAACCCGCCGTTGGTGCCGCGACGATCACGCCCATAGAACTTTTCACTTCCATGATCGCGGTTACAGACAAAATAATTCGGTTTAAAACATCGCCGTCGATCAGCTTCTTCTGTTCCATTTGATCTTTAAAGTTAACCGACTGACACCCGAGAATCCGATCTTCATATTGAGTTCCCTGCAGCCCAGTCTCAACGGCAGCGCGCATAATTGCAACAATTTCCTGCATTTTAGCAAACACCTCGTCATGCGTCAAATGGCCGCAGGCAGCTTCAAAATGCACGGCTAATTGCCACAGGTCAAGATTTTTATCGCGATTGTATGTCAACATTTCCTCGCTGGTAAGAAACGGCACTTTCGTATTTTTATGTGACAGAACGGGTAACACGGGAGTCAACTTTTTGATACGAATCACCTGCGGCATTTCTGACAACTCTACGAGAATCTCTTCGGTGGGAAAAGACTGCGCTTTTACCTGGATAAAATTTTCCTTGCCGCGACAAATATTAATTTCATCTGCGGCAAGTGTTGTATTCAAATATTTTGGAATTTCAGCAAAATCTGTAACGTAAATCAGGGTTTCGAAATAATCCCCGGCCATGCTCAGGGACGCACCATCAATTTCGATGATTTCAATCATGCCGCCGCCAACAGACAGCGCTGTCAACTCATGGCTTTCCTGGTAATTTTTCAAAGTGACTTTATAGGTGTTCGGATGCTCCGCACTTATATCATGGATAATTATTTTGATGTCAATGCCCGCTTCATGAATCGCTTTTTGAAATTCCGGCAGCCGTTCATCATCTGCCTCCCAGCCCAGGAAACCACCAAACAGCCCCATGTCCGAACCCTGACTTTCATGCGTTGTTGCCAGCGAACCATTTGGATCAAATTCAATCAAGACCTCTTCGATGGTACCGTCCATCAAATCGCGGCAAATACGGCCGATACGAAGAGAGGCGGCGCAGTGTGAGCTGGATGGGCCCCGCATTACCGGTCCCAAAACATCATTGAAAATACTTGGAGTGCTCATATCGAACTCCTTTTTGTCTGCTTTTATGAATTTTTAATTCATGCAAAAATCACACTGAATTTAAAGAACGGCTTTAGTGCCGACATAATCCGGTATTTCGCCATTATACCGAAACACTTTTTTGATAAGTCCGGCCATCCACCGCTTTTGCAAACGGACATAATACTGATCTGCTGCGCGGCGGGCACCCAAAAGCATGGTCGGGTAAGCGTGAATTGTATCGGCAATTTTGGTCAGTTTGAGACCGTTTTTCATGGCCAAAGCATATTCGTTGATGAGTTCTCCGGCCTGCAAACCCACAGCATGAGCGCCGAGAATCTTTCCTGAAGAAGAGGAGTGAATGATTACCCAGCCTTCATCTGCCAGTTCTGTGACCGCCCGATCTATTTTTGAGTAAGGCAATTCAATGGTGTCAAATTTTATATTTTGGGCTTCCAATTCTTCTGCGGTTTTGCCCACATGCGCGCTTTCGGGATCAGTGAAAGTTACCCAGGGAATTACATTCTGCTCGTGTTTATACAGGGGGAAATATAAGACGGTATTTATGGCAGCGGTCTTGGCCATATTTTCGGCCACGTGGGTAAATTTGAGAAATGTGGTAATATCACCGGCAGCATAAATGTGCTTAACATTTGTCCGGCAATGTGTATCAACCGGAATGCCATTTCTGGCAAATTGCACGCCCGCACTTTTCAAACCTAATTCATCCAGGTTGGGAATTCGTCCAACCGCCACCAACAAAGCATCTCCATGAATTGTTTTATTTGCGCCGTCTAGCGGGCCAACAGATAACTCAAAACCATCCGGCTTCTTTTTGGCGGAATGAATCGTTTCTCCCAAACAAAATTGTATGCCGGCCTTTTCGAGCTTTTCATGGATGAGCGCGGAGCATTTGGGTTCATCGCGAATAAGGATTTTTTTATCCAGTGCGATGACGGTAACTTTAGTTCCCAGCAAATGAAATGCCTGCGCCATTTCAATGCCGATTGGCCCGCTGCCAAGAATGACGAGATGTTCTGGTTGCTCTTTTAACTCAAAAAGTGTTTCGTTGGTTAGAAAGTCAATATCTTCAATCCCCTTTATGGGAATGAGCATTGGTGAACCGCCTGCAGTAATAATTGCGGCGCGAAATGTAATCGTACGTGACTCATTTTCACGGGATATTTCAACAGAATGCGCATTGATGAATTTTGCAACTCCGATAATGATCTTGACGCCACGGGCTTGCATGAGTTCGGGTGAATCGGCCTCGTCATAAACTTGCTGCCGGGTGTTTCGAACGGAATCCATAACTTTTTTGAAATCGACAGAAACATTGTCATATTTAATGCCAAGCATTTCATTTTTTTTCACAGACGAAAGTTCTTTGGCAATGTGCAACAGCGCTTTACTCGGCACACACCCAGACCATGTACAATCTCCGCCTAATTTGTTTTTTTCAATTAGCGCCGTCTTTGCACCAAAACTGGCACAGATACCTGAGCTGGTAAGACCGGCAGCACCACCGCCGATAACTAAAACGTCATAATCATATTTTGCCATGGGAATTACTTTTAAGTCGTTTGTGAAAATAGATATTAAATTACACCTAAATGAAAATGGATTTATTGTTTAGCCGGCTTGACTAATTTCCAGAAGATGGCCATCGGGATCCCGGAAAAAGCATCGGATTTCAGCGCCCCAATCCACTGGCGGGGTAATGAATTCAGCACCGCGTGATTTTAAAATTTCATACGCTTTTGGGCAATCCGGAACTCTAATCGTCATGGCGTGGCTAACCGACTTCGGATCCTGCGGGGAAGTAAATGACACATCCGGTTTATCCTTTGTTGGCCCACCACCTGTGACCAAAAGCAGCCAGCTACCCTGAAAGTTCAATACGCACGATGTGCCGCCATACTCTCGCACTACCTCCGCGCCAAGCACGTCCCGATAGAAAGGCAGGGACCGTTCCATCTCACTCACAACCAGAATGTGGGTCAACTCCATATCGTTATTGGGAAAATCAGTGTTCATTATCATCCCCTTCTAATTAAGAATAAACGAGCTGTGTTTCAATTCTTGTCATCTTTGAATTCTATATGCCAATGTGTGCCATCACAAAATGGTTTGTTCTTAGAGCCGCCGCAACGGCACATGGTAAAATGTTCTTTTGAGGCACCCTCTCCACGTTTGGTAACGTTGAGGTCAGGTTTGCCGGACACAACGTAAGGGCCGTTTGGCGCGACAAAGATAGTCGGCTCGCCGTCCCGATCGCGATGTTCGACATCATCGACCGAGTAACTCAGCGCTCCAGACGGACATTTTTGTATCGTCGCAATGATCTCATCAGCACTCGCTGCATCCGCATGGATCCACGGCTCTTCATTCAAACGAAAAACTGAAGCGAGACCATCGGTGCAACGACCGGCATGCGCGCAGATACCCCGATTGTCGTGAATCGTAATTTTCTTACCCTTGCTGCCTTCCCTTTTATCTTCAACGCGTCCTTCAAGCTTGGCGGACGAAAACCCATTTTTTGCATGAGTCCCATCGCAAAATGGCTTGTTACCCGATCCGCCACACCGACAAAGCGCCATGGTCTCTTCAGTTTTGATCGGCCCTTTTTGATTGGCAAAGTTCTTGAGATTTTTCACCAAATATGGCCCGTTTGAAGTTGGTGTGATGTTTGGTTTCTTTTCTGAACTCATAAAAATCTCCATCTATTATTTTAACGTTTTATATTATAGCAGGAAAAACTCGAGACCACTCAGTTCGCCTCAATATAGTTAAAATTAGAAAAAAGAAATAAAAAGTCAACCAAATCAAATCTCATTCTTTGATTCAAAGTTATAAGATTGTTTCAGTGTCTTTAATTGGTATTCCTGGATGCATTGCAAATTCGCTACGGTTTCTAGCCTATTATCAAATATTCTATGCAAAGCTGTGAAGTCTGATCGTGCAGGGATGGTAGCACATTCTTACTTTCTAATCTCTCTAAAAAAATGTTCGGGTAGTCACGAACGAATTTTTATGGAACGCGTCCGTCTCCGAAAGTCAGCCAACTTTACCGTAAACTGTCGGCCCCAGGCATAACGCCAAAAAAAATTATCGACGAGTATATCCCAGCAGATTTGTGTGAAAGTAAAAATGGGATTGGTACTAATTTTTACAGCTTGTCCAAAGTGGTGGAACACTTTCCTGTAGGCCTTCAATCCGATCCAACGACGACCAGCCCAAATATGCAAATTGCTATAGGCAAGCGGCTTTAAAGCGGCTATTTCAGGTGCGAGTCCGAACTCATTAAAAATTTTATCCAGAACTTTATGGCGTTCGTCCAGGTGTACTTTTATATGCGGAGATTTTTTCCCGACAGTTGTGTTCTCCGGATGATAGCGGAATTTTGCCACGACCCGATCGATGAAAGCAAACTTAAAATGCTTAACAAGGCGAAATCCCATTTCCCAGTCCTCATTGGGGTTGACCGACCTATCGAACAGACCAACATGTTCGAAGCATCCTTTACAAACGACTGTGGTAATACTGCAGGTGAAATCCTCGGACAACATACTCTTAAGGCTATCGCCAGGATACTTTTCAGGGAGGCCGCGTATTTCCGGTAATGGCACCCCATATTTGTCCATAGCTGTTGTACTGGCATAAGCCCAGCTAATTTCCGGCCGTGTAGTCAAAGTATTAATAAGAGTATTAAGCATGTCTTGCAGCCAGATATCGTCAGAATCAAGACGTGCGATATACGCGCCACGGGCATTCCGGATGCCTGTATTCATTGCTGCGCTGATACCGCCGTTCTCTTGATAGAAATAGCGAACCCTCTTGTCCTGGAAGTCCCGGACGACCTTTTCAGTTTCGTCGGTTGAGCCGTCATCAACGACAAGAAGTTCAAAGTCTCGAAAGTTTTGTTCGAGCACACTTTGGATCGCCTCGCCAATATAAGCAGCCCTGTTGTAAGCCGGCATGATGACTGAAACCTTTGGCTTTTTCGCATCTGAAGTTATATGATTTTGCACTGCTTGCAACTTAGACATTTCTTGCTTCTTGCCACGTTTTATTGTGTATGAATAGTGCGATTTTCATTTCTTTGCCTTAGACCACACCAGCACTTCGTCAACTTTACGCTCAAAAATTTCAGGACGCGTATTAAATGGTTCACAAATCTTTCTCCAGTTCAATTCTTCCGAAAAACCATCAACTCATGGCTCCTGCAAGGCTTCGCCAAAACAGACCTTGGTTTTTCCATGCTTTTTCTTTAAGGTGCGTGCCCAGCCATAGTGAGCGGCAAGAACTGCAAATCTTCCAACCCGTGAGGTCTTTTCTGAACAAGAAATGCCTTCAACTTGTTTGCCAATGGCATCATCGCCCCATTTCCCACATGCATGAGCACGGCGAACTTTGTAAACTTTATCCTGAAGCGGCGGTAGGGGCATCTCCCCAAAAAAATCTTGCCCTTCCCGGATTGCAGTAAGCCTCCCGAGTGAATCTAAAATTTTCCACAGTGATTTGTTTTTATTCTGCGGGGCCATGAGGCACTTTTAACCACATTGCGAATATGCCAGAGCCACTGGCTTGTTTTCGTCTGCACTCCGAGCAATAGTTTTTCATTGTTTGAAAATGGCACAGGGTAATATCCGGCAAGTTTTAGTAGCCTGAAATTCAATTCCCGATGAAAAATTTATCTAAATTAGAATAGGTAGTAACTGTTCAACTTAACATAACAAATGTAAAAAAGTTATCGAGAACTAAAACCAGGCACATAAAAATAATTGATATTCATAAATACTTCTTAAGGATACGTTTGGCAGAATAACGTAGCGTTAAAATGAACTGTCTCTTTTCTAAATATCCTTAACTCTGCCCTAAATTTAACTTGCACCTGAACCGCCTTTTTTTATCTTGTACCGTGTAAAGAAAAATCTCAAAAAATGCTTATTTTTAAGGAGAGATGAAATGTCAAAATCAGTTAAAATTGCCGTTACCGGCGCCGCAGGACAAATAGGCTACTCGCTCTTACCGAGACTTGCCTCTGGTGAAATTTTTGGGAATGACACCAAAGTCACACTACAGTTGCTGGAAATAACACCGGCGCTGAAGGCGCTTGAAGGCGTCGTTATGGAATTGGATGACTGTGCATTTCCACTTCTGGAAAAAGTGGTAGTAACAGACCAGGCAGAAACAGCTTTTGATGGCGTAAATTGGGCATTGCTCGTTGGCTCGAAACCACGCGGTCCCGGCATGGAGCGCGGTGATCTCATTCGTGAAAATGGTCCTATTTTTATCGGACAAGGCAAAGCACTAAATGCCAAAGCCGCCGATGACCTGCGCGTGCTTGTGGTGGGCAACCCGGCAAACACCAACTGCCTGATTGCAATGCACAATGCCAAAGATATTCCCAATGAACGATTTAGCGCCATGACCCGATTAGACCAAAGTCGTGCAGCTGCGCAATTAGCTCACAAAGCCGGTGTTGCGGTTACGGATGTTTCCAATGTGACCATTTGGGGTAACCACAGCGCCACACAATACCCTGATGCTGAAAATGCAAAAATTAAAGGTAAGCCGGTTAGCGACTTTATTGGTCATGCAGAATGGCTGCGTGGTGAGTTTATCACCACCGTTCAAAAACGTGGGGCGGCAATTATAGCGGCACGCGGGCTGTCTTCAGCAATGTCTGCTGCCAATGCTGCGCTCGATCATGTAAAAAGCTATCTCACCAAAACACCAGACGGCCACTGGTTCTCCTCGGCTGTTCCTTCGGACGGCAGTTACGGCATTGAAGAAGGCCTGATGTTTTCTTTCCCGGTAACCAGCGATGGCAATGCAAACTATAAAATCGTGCAAGGGCTGCCGTGGAGTGATTTCGCCAAAGAAAAAATTAAAGCAACTGAAGATGAATTAAAAAATGAGAAATCGGTTGTAGCGAATTTGCTGGGATAAATAGAAATTTATTCTTTAATAAAAAAGGCTGCTCATAAAAATGGCAGCCTTTTTATTTTATACAGGATTTACAAGATTTAACAGTTATCCTGTCAAATTTTACTGAATTGTAAAAGTAACCATCAACGTACGACTATCACGGTTCAGATGAGGTTCCAGATCTCTTTCGACGTCATCACCACCATTGACCTTAATGGTTTCACTTACCATCACGATATCTTTTAAATTTAACTCCAGGCCGATGCCAAACCGTTTTGAGAAAAAGTAATCGAACCCTACTGCACCGGTGAGTCCCCCACCTGCAATTACTCGATCGGGATTATCATCAAAACCAATCCCGTAAGCTCCAAAACCGATCTTACCATACGGCTGAAAGCTGGCATCTGAAATAAATTTATATTGATAAGTCAGTTCAAGTCCGCCAAAAAAATGTTTGGGTTCATCCAAATCAACATCTTTCACCTCTCCACCTTTTACGCCTAACCAAAACGTAGATCTACTGGAAATCCCATAACCAAGATTTATATCACCCCATCCCACCTTATCAAAACGGTCTTCAGATGGAATTCTTGTTTCACCCAAGCCAAAATTAAACTTAAAGCCTTTGTGCGAAAAAAGTGAATCTGCTTTACTTTGGGCGAACGCATTCCCAGAAAACAAAGTAACACTCATTGTCAAAAATACCAAAACCAATTGCCCGATAAATTTCATTTTAAACCTCCCATAAAAATCAGTTAGTAACATACAGTTTCGCAGTACCTTTTACAAGAGTTGTGCCATATTTATTCTACACTCCTAAGCGCCATTTAAATAACTACTTGCATCAAATTACAATTTTTAACAGCATGTGAAAATAAACTACATCTGTATTTTTCTATCAACGAAAAATCTATTAAATTTTAATTAAAACAATTGAAATTCGACTACATTTGTTTTATATTCATGCCGCTTCGAAAAATCATAACCGACCTCTACTATTTTAAGTGCTTCTTTTTGAAACGAGGTTCGGACTGATTTTTTGATTATATTTGAAAAGCTAAACACAATTTAAAAAATAAAAGGAGAAACATTTCATGGCCGAAAAGCCCAAAACCAAACCAAAGCCAAAAACCAAGCCAAAGACTGCGACTAAGACCAAGAAAGCGAAGTCTCAGGAGTTTGAATACAAAGCAGAAATGAAGCAATTGCTGCACCTGATTGTACACTCGCTTTATACACATCCTGAGATTTTTCTAAGAGAGCTTATCTCAAATTCATCGGATGCACTCAATAAAATTCGTTTTAGAATGCTGACGGATACCGATGTATTGGATACAGACGCTGATTATAAAGTCACCATAAACTTCGACTCAAAAAAGCAAACAATCTCGATTGAAGATAGCGGCATTGGCATGAAGCATGATGATTTGCTTAACAGTCTTGGGACAGTTGCCAGCTCAGGAACGCTTGAGTTCCTCAAACAAATGCAGGAAAATGACAAACCACTCGATGGCAATATGATTGGTCAGTTTGGCGTGGGATTTTACTCCGTGTTTATGGTTACCGATGAAGTGACCGTCGAAACCCGTCACGCAGACAAAGGCTCAACCGGCTACCGCTGGAAATCGGACGGCCAGGGGAAATTTACCATCGAAGAAATTGACAAAAAAACTCGCGGCACAAAGATTTCTTTCAAACTAAAAGATGAATACAAAGAATATTCTGAAGAGCACCGCATCAAGAATGTCATTCAAAAATACTCTAACTTTGTTGATTTTCCAATTTTCCTCGAGAAGGAAGAAGTTAATCGGGTTAGCGCACTCTGGCACCGCAGTAAAGATGAAATCAAAGACGAAGAACTCACTGAATTCTACAAATTTATTTCGAATGATTTTAGCGGTCCTTTGGGGCATTTACACTTAAATCTTGAAGGCGCTGTAAATTTCAAGGCACTGGTTTTTGTACCCGAAACCGCGCCGCCGACTTTTTACAAGGAACATCTTGAGCAATCGTTACAATTGTATTCCAACAAAGTTTTTATCCAGGATGACTGTAAAGAATTGCTGCCGGAATATCTGCGCTTTTTAAAAGGCGTGGTAGACACTGACGACTTGCCACTAAATGTTTCGCGCGAAGTTACACAATCCAGCCCGATCATGGTCAAAATACAGAGTATTCTGGTGAAAAGAGTTTTAAGTTTTCTTGAAAACTGGGCAAAAAATGACATCGAAAAATACAATAAGTTTTATAAAAATTTTGGTCAGATTTTTAAGACCGGCGTAAATTCAGATTTCACCAACAAAGACAGGATTGTGGAACTTTTGCGTTTTGAAACAACCAAAACCGAGAAAGACGCTGTGACTTCTCTAAAGGACTATGTGTCTGGAATGGGTGAAGACCAAAAAGAAATTTACTATATTTCCGGCGAACACAAAGAAGCCATTGAGCGCAACCCCAACCTGGAATATTTCAAAAAAAACGACATCGAGGTTTTGTTGCTCAGCGATCCTTTTGACGTTTTTATTATCCCAAGCCTGAACGAGTACGATAAGAAAAACCTGGTTTCAATTGATAAAGCCGACATCGATTTAAAATCGGATGAAAAAGATGAGAAGGAAGCGCTTGGAAAAGATTTAGCAAAATCACTCATAGAAAAATTTAAACAAGCGCTCGGCGATAAAATTGAAGATGTCATTGAATCAAAACGTTTGGTGGACTCTGCAGCGACCCTTGTTGTCGGCAAGGAAGGCATGGACAAGCAGATGGAAAAAATGATGAAAATGATGAATCAGGACTACGCGGGCGGAAAGAAAATTTTGGAACTCAATCTGTCTCACCCGTTGATCAAAAATCTTGGCAAGCGCCTAATCGCGGATGCCTCGGATCCTATTTTAGTTAACAGTATCCTTCAAGTTTATGAGGGTGCATTATTAATTGAAGGCAGCCTGACGCAAGAAACGGATTTCGTAAAACGAATGACAGAATTGATGGTAGAGGCGACGAAGTAGAGGTGTAAAATACTCTGGTTTCTTTTAGGTATTTAATATTTCTTGATTTGATGAAACGGAAACTGCACTGCCTAGCGGTTTCCGTTTTTTATTTTATCCAAAATTATTTCAGCTGCAGTCTCAGCGCCATTTAAAGTTATGGGCGGCCAATTTTCATTATGATTTAGTAAGTTTAAAATAGCATCCTCCCAATTTCCGGCAAAAAAATCCTGACTCGACAAAAAATATGAAATGGCTTTTTCCTTCAGTCCGGCGACGAGGATTTCATATTCCGGAAAATCAGCGCGCGAAGTATAAATCAACGGTTTCTGCAACGCAATAATTTCGGAAACAACACCATATCCGGGTTTTGAGGCCACAATATCCGAAGCATTGACAAGGTCGGGGAAATAGGTAAAATCAAGCGGTATATTCAGGCAGTTATCCTTGTTTGTAAGCCCGGACCCAATGAACTTAACATTTTGAATTTCAGAGAGTTTGTCAAAATCTATGTCTGAAACGTCTTCGGGCCGCAGAGCAATAAGTACGAGTTTATCCTGCGTATCAGCCTTCAAACCGAGTTTTCCCCAAACCACTTCTTTCGGTTGTTTTGGCTTTCTCGCGACAAGCGGAATATCCTGTATTGTCGGAAAAGCTGTCAGACCGTCGTTGAAAGGCAAACGGAGTAATAAATCTGCTTTGCCGTAGGATGCACTAATTTCTGCAACTACGTTCTCGTACTCCGGGTAAACCCCTAAATACGATTCGTAAATCCAATCCCACGAAAAATTTGTAATACCGATACCCGGAATATTCATTGCACGGGCCACATCAAAGGCTATGGGCGGGATATCACTCAAAATAATTTTGGAATCCGTTTCACGGATAAACTCCACTTCCTGCTCAATCAATTCATCTTTTTTTGAGTAAACTTTTTGGGCGTGTTCGAGAGTGGCCAGCTTATTTACAGAATAAATATTCTTTTGAGTCGCCCCCATATCAATTGGTGAAGAGTACAATTTATAATTATTAGTCAGGTTAATTTTGAATTGCCACTCGGGAACATTGGTGCGGATATGAAAAAAAAGGCTGGCATCAGCCTGCATGAGATTTTTAATAATTTCCAGCGACCTTGTAGCATGGCCGTAACCATGGCCGGTAATATAAAAAGTAATATTTTGCATTTTCTTAAATCATCACCAATTAGCTTAAAAAATGAAATCGCAATATCACCAATTTTTTAAAAAAAATCAATATTTGAACATTTTTTCTTCAAGCCTCTGTTTATGAAGCTAATTCTATATATTGCATTAACTTTGTTTCTGTAAACTGGGTAGGTTTTTCAGTCAATAAGGTTAAATTTCAAGTTATGTCTAAGTTGGATGCTATGTCAAAATCAACACCACGCGCTTTTTTTTCACATAGGCCACAGAAGCTATGAAGTCGGTTTGGGAAGAATTAAATGACAAACTCGCTGGCCGATATAAAAACGGCGCCTTTGCTGATGCGTTAAAACTTGCGAACAAAGCGCTCGAAGTTGCCACAGATTCGTATGGTCAGGACCATTTAAAAGTCGCCACTTCACTCAATTATCTTGGTGGCATATATAAAGCACAGGGGAATTTCTCAGAGGCTGAGTCTTGCTACGAGCGAGCCTGGGCTATTCGTCGTAAGCAGTTGGGTTCCGACAATCCTGAAGTTGCCACCATCCTCAACAATCTGGCGGTTTTATACAAAGATCAGGGAGACTATATCGAAGCCGAGTCCATGCACCACCAGGCGCTAAAAATTCGTGAAAAAAGCTTAGGTCATTATCATCTTGATGTGGCGGTTTCTCTCAATAACCTGGCGGTACTTTATGATTCCTGGCGAAAACTGGATAAAGCAGAACCGCACTACAAACGTGCCGTCGAAATCCTTGAAAAACATTTTGGGCCAAACCATCCCAATGTTGCAACCTCATTAAATAATCTTGCAGGTCTCTATAAAACCCAAGGTCTTTACGATCACGCCGAACCCCTTTACAAGCGCGCGCTGGTTATCCGGCAATCGCACTACGGCACCAACCATCCTGCTGTGGGCGCCATTCTAAGAAACCTGGGTACATTATATAAAAGAGCCGGGCAAATTGAGCGGGGGGAAAAATATAAAGCCATGGCACGGCAGATTCGGGAACGTTTTAAAAAGAGATAGCAGTTATAACCCCACAAACACATCCACCCGAAATCCCTTCGAACGATTATAAAATAATCAACTTAAAATAGAGAGTAACTTTTAACTGATTTATTTTATGAAGTTCTAAGTAAAATTATCATTCTCTGGTTAACAGAACCCTCCGCATCGCTCCCGGGTTTTGCTTAAAACGGCGCTTAAATGCACGATTAAATGCAGCTTCAGAAGTATAGCCAACCCTTTCAGCGATATCGATGAGCGGTAAGTGGGCATTTTTAAGTAAGTCTTTGGCTTTTTGCATCCGCCAGTTTGTGATGTAATCCATTGGTGTCATGTTGACAAGCTCTTTAAAACGTGCGGCGAATGCCGATCGCGACATGCCAATGGCTCGGGCGATGTTTTCAAGCGTCCAGGGTACTTCGGGTTCGTCATGAATCAAACTCAGAGCACTGCTAATTTTGTTATCTCTCAAAGCTGTCAAAAAGCCGCTTGTAAATTCAGCTTGTTGCATATATGTACGAAGAATTTGAATGAGCAAAACCTCTGCAAGTCGCTCCACGACAACATCTGTTCCGGGCTTTCCGGAACCAGTTTCTTGAACCATAACTTTCGTTGCCGTTTCCAGCCAACTCAATTCCCGGAGATTACTCTCTGCCAAATAAATAATTTCCGGTAAAGTCTGCAAGAAGGGGTGGTCAATATCTCTATCAAACTCAAAATGGCCGCAAATTAGGGTCGTACTCACATATTTTCCATGAAAAGCAGATTTCTTATTAAAAATAGCTTCTATAACTTCCTTTCCCGGCAAACGTTTATGTGTCGGATCATCTGCTAACCAATGAGCTTTTCCGTGTGGGAAAACAACTATGTCGCCTCTCGAAAGTGCTATTGGTTCTCCTGCACCCTCCATCTGCAGCCAACAATGGCCTCTCACCACCATATGAAATTGTGCAAGTGGCCCTTCAGGTATTTCCATCCCCCAGGGCTTTGGGAAATCAGCACAAAAATAAACACTACTTTGTAATTTTATGGTTTGAAGAATTTGACTTAACGCATCCATAGTACTAATTAAAAGCTATAACTGGACGATTGAGCAATTTATTTATACTTTTAAGCATTGTTCATCTTGTAAAAGATACTTACTTTCACACACGATGTCAATTAAAAAATTCATCTTATTATTAATTATTTTAAAGGGAGTTAATATGCGAGTTATAAATTTATTTTTGTTTACATGTTTTATAATTTTGGGTTCTTTTGAGAATGGCTATACACAACAAACTCAAAGCAAAGTTTACAAAACTCAAAAAAATGTCGCAATCGGTGGCAATGATGTAGTTGCATATTTTACACAAAATGACGCGGTGAGAGGAAGTCAAAAGCATACTGTACTGTATCGTGGAGTTGACTACTGGTTTAGCAACCTTGAAAATAAAAATAAATTCAAGGCATCACCAACAAGTTTTTTGCCGGAATATGGCGGCTACTGCGCATTTGCAATGGCAATGAAAAACGCAAAAGTGCCAAGCGACCCGAATACTTTCAAACTACATGATGGAAAACTTTATCTTTTTTTCAATGATTACTACCAAGGCGAGCCTTTCAATACGATCATCCCTTGGAACGCTGATGAAAAAAGTATGGTAAATAATGCAGATACTAACTGGGAAAAAATTAAATAAAAAGCCGTAACTTCAAAGCTCATACAACTAAAAAGCGGGATAGAGAAACCTTTCCCGCTTTTTAGTTTGTGTAACTACTTCCTAAACCTTCAAGCTACCTTTATCTCCCGAATTGCCTCAATCCGCTGTAAAACCGGCGGGTGCGAATAATTCAAAAATACATACAATGGGTGCGGCGTCAGGTTCGATAAATTATGCAGTGAGAGTTTTTTTAAAGCGTCGATCATAGCATCGGGCTGCTTCGTGGTTTCGGCGGCGTAACGATCTGCCTCATATTCATTCTTCCGAGAAAAAATTTGCATAAAAATGGAGAGAATTAATTCGATGGGTGAATACAACATTCCGAAGAAAATCAGTCCGGCGTAAATCGAAATATTCTCCATATAAAATGCCTTTGATAAACCTGCATTACTGATAAAAATCGAGAGCAGAAAAAACATAACGCCCATGTGCAGAATACTGATAATCATGCTCTGAATGATGTGCTTCTTCTTGTAATGCCCGATCTCATGAGCCAACACCGCTACCAGCTCGGACACGGTGTGTTTTTCAATTAATGTATCAAACAATGCGATACGTTTATTCTTGCCAAACCCGGTAAAAAATGCGTTAGACTTGGAGGAGCGTTTTGAGCCATCCATTACAAATAAATTTTGGAGAGAAAATTTAACGGACTCAGCGTAGTCTAGAATCGACGTACGCAGCTCTCCGTCTTCCAGCGGCGTGAATTTATTGAACAGAGGCATAATCCAGGTGGGCGCGATAAACTGAACAAACAGCGAAAAAATAGTGGTGGCCAACCAGCAATAGAGCCAGGCCATTTCTCCGGAGTATTGAAAAAAAGCCAGCACACCGGCCAGTAAAGGCACGCCTAACAACAGCGAAAGCAGTAATCCCTTCAGCAGATCTTTTACGAAAGTCGCCGGTGTTGTTTTATTGAAACCAAAACGCTCTTCGATTACAAAAGTCGAATAAATTGAAAAGGGCAACGAAATAATCGACTTTGAAAAAACCAAAACACCGATGTAAAAGACCCCATTGATTATAGGATTGAACTCCCAGGCTCTTACAACACCATCAACATAATTAAACCCACCCATAAACCAAAAAGTAATTGTCAGCAAAACACCAAACACAGAAGTGAGGAAACCAAACTTCGTCCCAACCCGGGTATACTCCTGTGATTTTTTATAAGCCTCTTCATCATAGATGCCCTTAAATTCTTCCGGCACCTCATTTCTCAAAGCTTTTAAATTGAGAATTTCGGTTATAATTTCAATGATAAAACTAACAACCAGCGTCACCAAAATAATGCCTGCATATATGTTCATCTGTTTTCCTTACTAAATTTAAATACCATTTCTACCAATTAACATTTTTTCAGAAAAAACCAATAAAATAAAACCAAAAATCAATATTCTGTGCTAAACTTTAACAACCTTTATGCTGATAAATAACTGTAACTAATTTTGCGATTTTATTACATGTTTGAAAGTTTTAATATATCAAAACCTGAAGCTGCGGAACGTCAGTTAAAGGAAGCCATCCGGCTTGTTCTTGAACGGAAAGATCCCATTCCCACGCATACGCTCGCCGGCGCCGCGCACCAAATTCTTTATGATATCGCACAAAAGCGAGGTATTTCAAGCAACATCAAAGATATTGTGCCTAACAGAAAAAAGCGCGAATGGTTTAATATCTTGAACACGCCTTACAACTTTTTCAGGCATGCTAATAAAGATAGCGAAAAAGAAATTACATTTAATCCGGTTATCAGTCATTTTTTTATTCTCGATGCAACCTATTTGTACCAGGCAATTAATGACCAGCTATTCTACGAAGGAGCGCTATTCAGGATTTGGTTCAATAAAAACTATCCGGATTTTATCCTGAAAACTAAAACCGGAGACCGGTTGATGGATTTAATGCAGGAATTTAAAGCATACTTCACGGACGATGATTTTCTCGATTACTTGAAATTAATCGACAAACATGACCTGGAGTATGTTGAAGAATAAATTCGCTATTCGTTGAAACATTATCAAATCCAAGCTGATTTGGCGCGGCAATTAACCCCGATTATTTATAAGCCATAAAATCCAAAAAACTATCTGCGGCAAATTGGTTTAATATCTTTTTCCCAAGCCAATACGGAGAATTTTGCCCCGGCGTTTTATACGAAATCTTTAGTCGTTGTATGTTTTGAAAACCAGATTTTGTTAACGCCTCTCGCAAAGCTTTACTGCTAAAAAAAGTTCGGTGGTATTTAGGATGATTGCCTCCATACCATTTATTTTTGGAGAGCCTGAATTTTAGGCTGTTCAAGTTAGGCACTTCAATAAAACAAACGCCGTTATCGCTCAACAAATTTCTTATTTTAGTCAACTCATCAAACGGATCGTAGAAATGCTCCAAAACATGCCAGAGCGTAATGATGTCATATTTCTCTCCGGTTTGCACAAGTTCGTTGATTGACTTGACATCTCCTTTGAGGCAGAATTGATTTTCAACATAATCAATTGCATTTTGCGCCACATCAATCCCGAAAACAGAAAAGCCGGCATCTGCGGCTGATTTTAAAAAATAGCCTCGCCCACAGCCAACATCCAGCAAGCTCCCCGTCGCTCTCACTTTTTTAATCCATTTTACCCGTTGCCGATTGATAGCGTAGAGTTCACGAATATTTTTTGAATCGCTCTGTTCGCTGTAATCCTCAAACTCAAGCAAAGTGGTTTCGTGGTATTGATCGTAAAGGTCTTTTTCTTCGCCGGGATTTCCGTGAAAAACCAGTCCGCATAGTTTACATCTAACTACTAAATGCGGCACGGTTTCATACTGCGTTTCGCTTTCACGGCTGGCACAGTTCGGGCATGAACGTAAATCGACTTTCATTTAGAAATGTTTCCTCAATTTCGGATGGTGTAATAATCACAAATTTGATTTAAGAATCAAGGTTTGAGTAAGTCAAAGTCATTTTTGTTGTAAGTAGCCGAACATTGGATTATATTATTTAAACTTTTATTCAGGTTTCTCAATGGAAAAATTCGAAAATCAAACAGATTATCTTTCTGAAATAGAAACTCTTTTACAATTATCATCCCTTTTCGGCATCGAGCAAAGCATAATTGATAGTCTAAAAAAATATAAAAAATCAGCCATAAATCTCCATTCATTACCGATTGAATTCGATTCATTTTTTTTAGAACATGGGTGGGCTGCAACCGATGATCTTTCCGTTGTATTGATGCAAAATGCAATTAAGACATACAAGAAAAAGGGGTTAGAGGAAGCGGAAAAAAATATATGCCAAGTATTTGATGACGAGTTCTTCGAGCTTAAAATCAAAATAATGAGTATGGCACTTTTTGTATTTAAAGAACGGGAGCGACTCATAAAATTAGCATACAATGACCACAAGAACAAAAGATTTCATGCTTCTATCCCTTTGATACTTTCTCAAATAGATGGAGTAATGTTTGACTATGTGGGGCATTCTTTTTATTTAAAAAATAAAAACTTAGATAAACTCCGCTATACAAGTCCAATTACAAAAGTCGAAGCCAATTTAACTCCAATTGCAAAAAAGATGAATGAGAGTCGAAAAAAAACAAACAACACTCCATTATCATTTCCTTATAGAAATGGGATCCTCCATGGACGAGACATAAATTTTGACAATGAACTTGTTTCAACAAAGTGTTTTTTTAGTTTATTTGCGCTTCGCCCATTGGCACTATTTATTCAAAACAATGAATTTTCCAGGCTTACGGGTAAAAAATATGTTAAAATTCCCAGTTTAAAAATAGGAAGGAAATTGGAAGCATATTTTTCAAATATTGGATTGAAAAACAAATAGTTTTATTTGGTTGAAAATTAATCATAAATTATTCAAAGACAATTAGATAACATTATCATGAAAAAATATATCCTTTCAATCGACCAGGGCACCACCAGTTCTCGCGCCATAATTTTTAACCAACAGGGTAAAATTGAATCCGTGGCTCAAGAGGAGTTTCCCCAGCATTTCCCGCAAGATGGCTGGGTAGAGCATGAGCCTGAAGACATTTGGCAGACCGTGCTACGCAGCTGTC
>JAJDAE010000255.1 GCA_029262035.1 Candidatus Zhuqueibacterota bacterium | reverse complement strand
TGCGGTTTTCCCCAAAAAGCCAAGGGTTATTTTTACAGCAGGCGGTTATGAAACCTATGAAGGGTATAAGTTTTGGGCGGCATATCATGCAGACCGTGGAAGCAAGTTAGTGGGTACTCAGCATGGGTTTAATTATGGCGCTATCAAATGGTTTCACGAAGAAGACCACCAGATTAAGTGTTATGATAAATTTTATACCTGGGGTTGGGAGTCGGATGAATTTGATAGTACCGTGCCGCTTCCGGCAGTCAAGTTTAATCATAATATCTCAGACTTAAAACCAAACAAAGATGGGAAAATATTATTGGCAACTTATGCATGGCCAAGATATTCGTATAAAATGTTAAGTGTACCTGTGGCTTCGGAACAATGTCAGGAGTTTATCGACAGCCAGGTTTCTATTGTCAACTTGCTGTCAAAAGAAGTCCGGTCTCTGGTTTTGGTACGGCCGAAGGCGGTTCCGGTTTATGAGGAAGGCCTGAATCAGTTAGATAGATGGGCAGAAGGATGCGCAGATGTTGAGACCTATATGGGTTCTCAAATATCGATGTATGATCAAATGAGTGACAGTCGTTTATTTGTTACGATTGTATGCAGCACGGCTCAGTTAGAATCGTTTTCTGCTAATTTTCCAACTGTTCTTTTTTGGAGCCCTTTCCACGAAGTCAGAGACCAGGCTCAGCCGTTTTTCGATGATCTTGTTAAAGCCGGTATTCTCCACAAGACACCTCAGTCACTTGCGAATAAAATCAACGAAATTTATGAAGACCCAATGTCCTGGTGGCTGCAGCCCGACGTACAGAAAGCCAAAGATATGTTTTGCGCTCAATATGCCCGAACGTCAGATGACTGGCGAAATATTTGGAAAACGGAATTGCTAAGTCTTGCAAATAGCGTTGGAAACTAATATTACCGGCTGCGGATTCCGATATAGAGATCTGCATCTTCCGGAATATCTTATCAAAACTAACATATCTGGATAAACCAGAAAAATTGAATATCGCATAATGAATAACGATTTTTTATTATAGACCCTGAATAATTCACAAGAAATAAAGAAGGACAAAATAATTAGAGTCAAAATAATTATTTTTAAAGCTTTAATAATTTTGTCTATTAATCTTTAAAATTGAGTTTTCTAATGACATTCGTTTTAAGTTGTTGAAATTTTACAAATTAGACTAGTTTTCATAAAAATTTTTGAATAATTCAGGAGAAGTAACGAGAAAGAAGCTTTACTTCGCAAATCGAAATTAGAAAAATGAAACTTTCACCCAAAAAACAAGAAATTTTCACCACTTTATCTTTTCTGCCAAAAAATCACTTTGTCGGTTACTAAATTTATAAACCCACCAATTAATGCCCACTGACTCGTTAAAAAAACGGTATTTTGCGAAAGTTTCTACCAATGTTTTTGGAGCAGCGCTCGGTCTTGTGACACAAGCACTTATTGCAAGGGGATTGGGGCCTGTGGTCTATGGTGACTTTCAGTTTCTCTCAAACTTCTTTTCCCGAATCGTAGCTTTCTGGGAACTCGGGACATCTATTGGATTCTACACCAAACTTTCTAAGCGGCAAGATGATTTCGGGCTTGTTTCGTTTTATTTGTCATTTGCGGGAGTTGTGGCAGTTGTCCTGATTACCTTGACGGGATGTGCTTATGTGGCAAATATCTACTCCGTTTTATTGCCGGGGCAAACCACTTTTTTCATCTTTCTCGCAGCATTCTGGGGCATATTGACCTGGGGTTCCCAAATTTTGGACAAAATGGCGGATGCCTTCGGCTTAACTGTTCCGGCAGAAATTGCCAGGATTCTGCAAAAAGGATTGGGACTCATTGTCATTCTCGCACTTTATTTGACAAACCGGCTGAACCTGACAAACTTTTTCTTCTACCACTACTTCATTCTAATATTCCTCGCCGTTGTATTTATTGGGGTGATGGGAAGAAACGGGCATTCACTTCGTCGGAGTTGGAAACTTTCTACATCTAAAATAAAGGCTTATGCAAAAGAGTTCTACGATTACAGTCATCCTCTGTTTCTATTCGGTTCTGTCGGATTGATTGTCGGCCTGGTTGATAGGTGGATGTTACAGAAGTTTGGTGGAAGTGTTGAGCAGGGATTTTTTGGCCTCTCCTATAAAATCAGTGTGTTGTGTTTTTTGGCTACCGGTTCAATGACCATGCTTATTACAAGGGAATTCTCAATTGCCTTCGAAAAAAAAGATATAAAGGGAATGGCAAAATTGTTTCGCCGTTATATTCCCATGCTTTCTGCGGTAAGTGCGTATTTTGCTTGCTTTGTAGCTGTGGAAGCTAACAAAGTTATTTTGATTTTGGGAGGAGTACAATTTGAACACGCCGCTGTCCCAGTCATGATTATGGCATTTTTCCCAATTCATCAAAGTTACGGCCAGCTCAGCGGATCGGTTTTTTATGCGACAGGGCAGACCAAACTTTATCGAAACATTGGTGTAACATTCATGATTTTAGGACTGCCAATAGGCTTTTTTTTATTAGCTCCCATAAATATGATGGGCTTGAATGCCGGCGCAATTGGGCTGGCAATTAAAACTGTCGTGCTGAACATTATTCTCGTAAATGTCCAACTCTACTTTAATTCACGTTTTCTGAATCTTCGCTTTTGGCGATATATCGGGCATCAGGTCATTTGTGTTGGCAGTTTGTTGGGTTGTGCTTATGCTGCCACATTTGGTGTAAAGTATTTTGTTGGGTTGCATGATAAAATTGTGTTGAGTTTCTTACTTTCAGGCTTGCTTTATACCATCTTGGTGGTAGGAGTTGCTTATTTTCAACCCATTATTGTTGGACTCAAAAGAGAGGATATACGTTTGGTGACCCGTTTCATCATGCGTAAAAACTAATCCATGGAAAGAGTTGATGGAGTCCATAAAGTTAGGTGTTCGTTGTGAATCCTAAAGTTAGTGTAATAATGGCAGTTTATAATGCTAAGAAATATTTGAAGGAATCTATTGACAGCATTCTAAATCAAACATTCAGCAATTTTGAACTTATCATTATCAATGACGGGTCAACTGACACTTCTTTGGAGATCATTAAATCTTATGATGATAAGAGAATTGTATTAATTGATAAAGAGAATTCGGGAGTTGCCAAGGCAAGAAATTTCGGTATTAAGATCGCCAGGGGAGACTATGTGGCGGTGCAGGATTCAGATGATATATCTTTTAGCACACGCTTGGAAAAGCAATACGACTTCTTGAACGAACATACGGATTGTGTTGCCGTGGGCAGCAATACAGAAATAATTGATGAACATGGTAATTTTGTATGCTACTCCGATGTCTGCGCTTCTGATAACGAAATAAAGTCCACAATCCATCCTTCAAGCATGTTCAGGAGAAGCGCTTTAAACAGCGCCGGGCTGTACCCTGAATATATGTTCAACATTGCAGAAGATAGAGTACTTTTTCATAAATTGATTGAGTTTGGCAATGTTGAAAATATCTTAGAGCCCCTGCTTCAATACAGAATTGTGCCCAATAGTTGTACAAAAAGAAGCAACGTGGTAGAGACTGAGCTGAATGAAATCATTTCTAAAGCAATAAAAGATGATGAAATTTCAGATGACGATATTACCTATCTGAAAAATCGATTTAAAAGTAATGATTCCAAAAACATCAACGCTAATTACCATCTGTATCTTGCAAAAAAATATTTATGGGATAATTATCAACCAAGATTAGCAAGGATGAACTTAATTAGATCCCTGAAGTTAAAGCCGCTTTTTTTGCAGATATACTTTTATCTTGGCCTTTCATTGTTCCCCGAGGGGATGATAAGAAATGTCTATAATTTTAAAAAATGATTGTGTCAAAATGACACCTTTATTTGGCTCGGGTTCCGAAAACAATTCAAATACAAAGAGGCATCATGACATCTATTAAGGAAAGCAAAGAGTTGAGTAATAAAATTTGTCCAAGCTGTGGCGGAGATTCTTTTGAAAATGTTGGAGGGTATTGTGGAACTGCAAGCCCATTCAACAATATAGATAGCAAATTGGTGGAATGTTCATCTTGTAGCTTGGTACACATGAACCCATTACCTACGGATGTTGAGATTGACAACTTCTACGAAAATTACTGGGATGAGGAAACTTCGGTGCAGAGCACCAATTCAAATTCACTTATAGGCTATAAGGCTCAAAATAATTCCAGAATCGATTTTCTTCTTGAACAAAATATATCTCTTGATAACAAAACGGTATTGGATTTTGGTGCCGGTCAGGGGTTCTTTGAAGAAGCAATTAGAAAACGGGATGTAAAAAATTGTAACTATTCCGCTGTTGAAGCTGATCTGGAAATGGTTGAAACCCTCAAGTCCAGAGGTATTGATGTGGCACCCAAAATTGATACTTTTGATGGTAAGCAGTTCGATGTTGTAGTTCTTTTTCATGTTTTAGAGCATTTACTGGATCCCAATAAAGTGATTGAGATGCTGATGAAATATGTTAAACCCGGTGGGCATTTGATTATTGAAGTCCCGAATAAGGACTATGTGTGGAAAAAGAATTATCAACCACATGTTGTATTTTTCAGCGAGAAGTCTATAGCAAGTCTTTTTAAAAAATTTAGCCTTGGTAATTTGACTATTCTAAGCTGTGGCAGAAGTTTAGATATTCTAGCTAAAGAAAAAAGTTTTATGAAAATGCAGAGGCATCGGGTTGGTAAGGTTTTGAGAAGTTTAGGTTTGAAGAAAAACAAAGCTGAAACCGGGGCTGTTATATCCGAAGAATTTGCACATAATAAATTTGAAATGGATAAATACGGCAACGAGAGACAGTGGTTAAGAGTTGTCGCCCAGAAAGAGTTGAACTGAGCTAAAAATAATTGTCTGTCTAAACCCAAAAACTGCTATGCTCTTCATGCTGAGCGGAGTCGAAGCATATTGCTTAATAAGAAATTTGTCAGCCCTTCGACTCCGCTCAGGGTGAAGACAATATTTTTTCATTATCCAGACTTTTTAAGCATTTTGCTTGAAACCGGGGGATGTTTACCGCTATAGATAAATTATAATTTTACATGAATTAGATAAGGAAAAATACTTTGAATAACATAGTTTGCATTATCCCTGCTCGATTAGGCTCATATCGTTTTCCGGAAAAACCGTTTGCAGATATTTGTGGCAAATCTATGCTTGAACACGTCTACAAACGTTCAAAACTTTGCACTCTGCTTGATGAAGTCTATGTGGCAACTCCTAATCAGGAGATAGTTGATCACGTTGAGGGATTCGGCGGCAGGGCAATCATGACCAGTGATGATGTCAGAAGGGCGAGTGATAGAATAGCTCAAGCTGCCTGCAAAATTGACAAAGCAGATATTGTCGTAAATCTTCAGGGTGACGAACCGTTAGTTTACCCGGAAATGATCGAAAAAGCCATACAGCCGCTTAAAGAGGACCCAAGTTTGTCGGCTGTGAGTATGGCCAGAAGAGCAGATTATGAAGAGGCTAAAGATATTCACGAGATTAAAGTTACATTTGACGTCAACAACAATGCAATGCTCTTTTCAAGAGAACCGATACCGTCAAAGTTTATGGGTGATAAAGTAATTCCATATTGGGTGCAGGTGTGTGTATTTCCTTTCACTTACGACTCTTTGATGCAATACTCAGAGTTGCCTTCAACGCCTTTGGAGATTATAGAATCTATTGATTTCCTCAGGTTTTTAGAAAATGGGCATAAAATCAAAATCGTGGATAGCAGTGAGTACAAAACCTACAGTGTTGACGTACCTGATGATTTGATAAAAGTTAGAGCCGCAATGGAAGCAGATACTCTCAGAGAAGAGTATTAAATAAAATAAACTCAATGAGTAGGAACGTACACGAGTTATCAGGAATAGTCATTCCCGAACGTTCTTGTCGGGAATCCATTCACGTTTGCGGCGTGGCTTCCCGCCAAAAGCCTGCGGGAACTAAAGCAAAAAAATACTTTCCGGCTGGATATTAAATAGTACTTCAAAATATTTTATGAAAATAAATTTAGGATACCAAAAAGGTGCATTAAGCCCTGATATTTCAGCGCGGTTTAATGAAATTGCCAATAGTAAAACAGATGCCTTCACTGCTTGGGTAAGCAAACTATCCGAACCGTTTAAAGACAACTTAGATTGGTGGGTTGCAGGCCCTGCGAGTCGCAACACAATCGCCAGTCCGTTATTTCACTATTATTGTGCATTTTTTTTGATAGAGGAATTGGTCAAAAACAACCATGATATCTCCGAAATAACAGTGGATTCCCCCGCCGCCGCAAAGATAATTGAGAAGTACCTAAGTTTACAGAAGAAAGCCATTAAGGTGAAAAGTAACAAAAATAGCATGTTTTGCTATCTAAATGCATTTGTCCGGAGTTTACTTTTCATTCTAATTCGTTCTTACCAGTTCAAGTGCGCTATTCAAACCAACATTAAGCCACGATCTTTGTCTGATAAAGTTTTGACTTTGATAGATGTTTTTGTCATACCCGGCTATGTCAACAAAGATCGATATTATAACGGCCTTTGGGATAATCTTACGCCAGAGCAAAAGGACTCCACCTATTTTGTAGCCACCTTGTCAGGAATGGGTTTACAGAATGTTACATCTGTCCTAAAAGAATTAAGAGCGTCGGATAGAAATTTCATAATAAAAGAGGACTACCTTAAAACAAAAGATCTGTTCTTCGCGCTTGCCCATGCTTATAGAATCCGAAAGCTAAAAGTAAAGCCTGTTGAAGTTTTGGGTGTTGATGTATCTCCTCTAATAAAAGAAGAATTAAAGATGCTCGGGGGATATTCAAGTGCCATAGAAGCTTTGCTCAATTATCGATTTGTCCAGAGGATCAGCGAAGCTAAGTTGAAATTACGGTTAGTCATCGATTGGTGGGAGAATCAGTGTTTAGACAAGGGTTGGAATGCCGGCTTTAATAAATATTATCCTCAAACTCCAACAGTCGGTTATCTTGGTTATGTGCCAAGGTTATTGGAACTGCAACTCTATCCATCAGAGAGCGAGTCCCAAAATTCCTTACTGCCTAAAAAAATAGCAACCATAGGCAAAGGTTTTGTTGAAGCTGTAAAAATGTATTACCCGAAATTGAGTGTCACGAATGCCCCCGCGTTTAGATTCCAACATGTGTGGCAGACGGAGCTGCCAAAAGAGCGGACAGATGATAATCCCTTCACAGTTTTTGTTGCCCTGCCTTTAATGGCTGAAGAGTCAGTTCACATATTAAGAATCGTTCAAAACTGTTTGACCGATACTGTTTTACAAGGTATTCGGTTCTGGATCAAGCCACATCCAACCATGTCCGAAGAAAAATTGAAAAATCGTTTCGGGGAAGCTTGGCCAGACGGATTTATTATTTGCCACGAAGATTCGAGTAATTATATACCGAAGGCAGATATTCTAATTAGTGGAACATCAAGTATATGCATGGAAACCCTATCTTTAGGAATTCCTGTAGTTGTTGCGGTCAATTTGTCCGGCTTAACATACAATCCGATACCGGCGGGTGTATCACAAAAAATGTGGCGTTTTTGCAAAACAGCGGACGAGATTTGCAGCGCTATAAAATTTTACAAAAACAAAGGTCCCGAGCAGTTTGATGAATACCGGGAAATTGGCTTTGAAATCAGGCGAGAATATTTTGAACCTGTTAGGAAAAATGAATTCAACAAATTTTTACAACTATAATGAAACCGAGGTAAAATCTCAATCTTTGGTGTAAAAGGAGATGAAAGAGGTTTGCATTCCTCACTTTCTCCCTTTATTAAGGGGAGATTATGAGGGGTTATAATAATAAAGCAAACCACTTTCTTCGCTCTTTACCAGTGAGTGAGATTTTACGAAACCAACCTATTTTTAATCACGCTCCAATAAAACCTTGAACATATAAAATGCTTAATTACTTATCTATTTGCGGTTTGATACTTTCATTTTTGGCAGGACTCCTGTTTCCACGTAAAGCGGGATGGGCTATGCTATTTGTGGTGCCAATACTGGGGCCGGCAACCTTTACCCTGGTTTCTTCCACTCTTTTACCATTGACTATTTATCGAGTCGCATTTGCGATAACGGTGGGTGTCGCTGTCAGCAGGTTCAATGGCGATCTCCCTCGAAGTGCCGTATTTAAGTCGACGTTGGTAAAAATCGTGTTTTTCTTCGCGCTTTTCGTGATCATTGTTTCACTTGGAGATAGGTCAAAAAATCTCTTTTTTAGTTATATCCCTGAACTTGTTTTAGCGTTCCTGTTGTGTTTTGTATTGATCCGAGATGAAGAGGATCTATTTAAGCTTGGCAAAATTTTTGTATGGCAGGGTGCATTGATTGGCGTATTTATTATTTTGGAATACTTTACCGACTTCGACATAAGTGTATTTCTCAGAAGTACAGTCCCGGGATATGATCTTTACGACCTGCAAGCGAAACAATATGTCTATACAACCAGGGCAGGTTTCTTTCGAGCATCCGGTATCGACGGCAATGCGGTGCAGACGGGTTACAGGCTGGCGTTTTTGTTTCCATTAACATTGTGGTATGCCTCTCGTTCCCGCAAAAACTTATTGTACATGATTCCGTTGGTATGCGTTTCGGTTGGTCTTATCTTCTTACAAACCAGAGCTGCTTTAGGTGGAATTCTTGTTGGCTGCCTCGTCTTGTTTTTTGGTTTTGCAACAATGCGCAAAATCAGTATTGGTTCCCGATTAGCGCTATTCATGAAGTTGGGTGTTATTGCCGCCATACCCATCCTTTTTGTCATGATTTTCTCTCCGACAATGCTCAACATCGCAACCGGTTTTTGGCAGGAATCTGTGGTGCCGACTCTTATGGGAACAGATATTGGTACCCAAAGTAAAACGGCTCGCATCCCTGTTGCGATAGATCATTTTTTAGAAAAACCTTTTTGGGGGCACGGCTCTCCACAATACGCTTATTACGTTGTTATGCACACGGATGATATTCCATCGCTTTTCATCTACCTATTATCCGGTGGAATTTTTCTCGGCATTTTATTTCTGGTGCTGATTTACTATTTACCCAAAAGCGTGCTGACGTTGGCGAAGCGAGGAGATTTTGAGATAGAACAAAGAGAGTTTTTATTGTTTTCAGCTGCGGCTTTTGTTGCGGGGGTGGTCGTCATATTTTCCAATTGGCAGGAAGCTCATTTTATGATCATGTACATGTTATATATTTCAATATACAAGGTTTATGTGCACAACCTCACCTGGACAAGCCAAAGGCAAAGTCCTGAAGAGGTATTCCCTGTGGATGATGACACGGTTTTTCACCTTGCTGAACAAGAGGCTTAACATGACAAGAATTCCTCTCCGGGTTTGTTATCCGAAGGTCGGCACCATTGATTTTTTTCTTGTAGGTTCTTCAGAAGTGCAAGAACATCCGGAGGAATGCCGGTAATGAAAGTTTTATTCGTCTGCAGCGGAAACAGCCAAGCTGAAAGTCCCTTTGTCAAAGAACAAGCAAATTCTCTAAAAAGGAAAAATGTGGATGTTGATTTTTTCTTCATAAAAGGAAGAGGCTATTGGGGTTATCTCAAGAACTTTTTGCCTCTGAGAAGAAAAATTCGGATTGGCGGCTATGACTTAGTGCATGCTCATTATGGTCTTTCCGGGGCAATCGCCCTGCTGGCAAGTAATGTGTCGGTTATAATTACTTTTCATGGGGATGATATCAATATTTTCCGCAACCGTTTAATTTCGATTATCGCGTCCAATTTTGCGTCGCAA
This sequence comes from Candidatus Zhuqueibacterota bacterium, assembly GCA_029262035.1. GTDB lineage: Bacteria > Zhuqueibacterota > Zhuqueibacteria > Oceanimicrobiales > Oceanimicrobiaceae > JAJDAE01. The sequence continues at coordinate 4,463 of JAJDAE010000255.1, read as the reverse complement.
TCTATCTTTGTTTCACAAAAGCTGCAGCAAAAGGCTGGCATATCATGCAAAGGCAGGGTTATTCCATGCGGCGTTGACCTCGACACTTTCTTCCCTGTCGAGAAGGAAGTTGCCAGGAAGAAAATGGGTTTGCATTTTGAGAAAAAGTATATTCTTTTTGCCGGCTCATTTAGCGAGCCTGTTAAGAATGTTGAATTAGCTCGTGAAGCTGTACAGGTCGATAACGACTTCCAGCTTATTGAGTTAGGAGGTTATACGAGAACTGAAGTCAATCTTTTGATGAATGCTTCAGATGTACTTATGATGACATCTTTTTCAGAAGGTTCACCACAAGTTATCAAAGAAGCAATGGCATGTAATTGCCCAATCGTTTCAACGGATGTCGGTGATGTACGGGAAGTGGTTGAAGATACGGAGGGGTGTTATATCACAACATTTGATGCCGGTAATGTTGCTAATAATCTCACCCAAGCATTCGAGTTTGGACGCAATACAAACGGCAGAGAAAGCGTTGGCAATCTTGAATTAAGTAGAATTGCAGATAAAGTCATTTCAGTTTACACCAGCATTTTGGAGCAGAACTAATGTGTGGAATTTGTGGCAAAATAGTTTTCGACAATACTTCTGTTGACAAGGGCGAAATTCTGTCCATGATGTCAGCCATGAAGCATCGCGGGCCCGATGATGACGGCACTTTTGTTAGAGGGAACATCGGTCTTGGGCATGTTCGCCTCAGCATTATTGACCTTTCTGACGCTGGTCATCAACCAATGATTTCTAAAGATGGCAGATATGTCATCGTCTATAATGGCGAAATTTACAATTATATTGAGCTCCGAAAACAACTGGCAGGCAAGTACCAATTTCACACAGACACAGATACGGAAGTACTGTTAAATGCATATCGCGAGTGGGGTGATGATTGCCTCAAGCGCTTAAATGGTATGTTTGCATTCGTTGTTTATGATACGAGGGAACGCAGCCTGTTTGGTGTCAGAGATCGTTTTGGCATAAAACCGTTTTACTATTACTGCGATGAGAAGCAATTTATCTTTGCTTCCGAGATTCCGCCAATTCTACGCTTACTTGACCGGAGTAAAATTGAGCCGGATGATCGAACAGTTTTTGATTATTTAGTTTTCAATCGAACCGATCAAACGGAGCGCACTTTTTTCAACTCTGTAAAGAAGCTACAGCACGGAAGTAAATTCACATATAAATCTGGCAAGCTGCGTTTCTCTCGCTGGTATGATCTTGAAAATAATCTGGATAGACCTTTTGAGTCAGCACAGGAGTACAAGGAAACACTGAGTTCAGCTGTTGGACTTCGGCTTAGAAGTGATGTGCCGGTTGGTGTTTGTTTAAGTGGCGGCTTGGATTCTTCGAGTATTGTCTCACTCATACTTAAGGATCATAATAAAAATGATATTAATACATTTTCAGCGGTGTATGGCGCCGGTAAACGAGGAGACGAATCGGAGTTTATCAGCGAGTATGACAATCAATTAAACAATATGCATTTCACACATCCTACCCATGACACTTTATTTGCTGATATTCCAAAACTTGTTAATGCACATGCTGAACCTGTGCCCGACACCAGCATTTATGCGCAATATAAAGTGATGGAGTTGGCGAAGCAACATGTTGTCGTGACATTGGATGGTCAGGGTGCAGATGAGCAATTAGCCGGTTATCACTACTTTTTTGGATTCTATTTCAAGCAACTTTTGCAAGAATTAAGTATCCAAAAACTTTGTAGTGAAATGTATTTTTATTTAAGGAATCACAGGTCACTTTTTGGATTGAAAACATTTCTATATTTCCTCTTGCCAAATTCTTTGAAAGCACAGGCGAAAGTTTCGGAGATAGGATATTTGAACGAGGATTTCCAGAATAATTATAAATCGGGCAGCGCGGTTACGGATGTGCTGTATACCTCCCCAAATTTACAGCAGGCATTACTCAACCATTTTGAGCTAAAATTAGAGCACCTCTTGAAATGGGAAGATCGAAACTCCATGAATTTTAGCCTGGAGTCGCGCGTTCCTTTTTTGGACCACCGATTGGTTGAACGCACTTTAGCGACATCTTCAAACGAGCTTATTCAAAGAGGAACGACCAAACACATCTTGAGAGAGTCAATGCAGGGAATACTTCCTGAACGAATCCGAAACAGGAGTGACAAAGTTGGATTTTCTTCTCCGGAAGCAGAGTGGTTCCGGACACCAAAGTTTAAAGATTTTTTCAGAGATATTCTCAATTCGAACAGTTTTGCATCTCGTGGTTATATTAACAAGGAGCGTGCAATCACACTTTTTGAAAGCCATCTTAGTGGTCGGATTGATGTTTCAAGAGAAATTTGGAAGTGGATTAACCTGGAGCTGTGGTTTCGGGATTTTATTGACACCAAAGATGAACCAACGATTATCCCATTTCATCCGCATTCAGAATCATCCCCCCAAGACGTGTCCGTGGTCTCTTAATATTGTCGCTGTTTGTTTCACCAATAAGTCAGTTTTAACTCCCGGTTTGTTAGTCTTAATTAATAATACAACAACAATTCAACGGTAATTTTATGTGCGGTATATTTGGCGTTTTTGCAAAGTCAACTTCTCAGTATGATTCGAAAGTTTTGTCTCCAGCCTTGCGGCGATTGGCAGTATTGTCTGAATCGCGCGGCAAAGAGTCATCCGGGTTTTCTTTCTGGAATGAACAGCAGAAAGAGATCCAGGTGCTGCGGGCACCGGTTGCAGTTTCGGAGATGTTGCAGGATCGGGAATTCGGTAACATATTGTCTCAGAATCTGCTAACAAATGGAATATCTACAAATGGTAATAGCAACGGACATCATGCGCACCCGTTTGCAGTTATCGGGCACTCCCGTCTGGTAACCAACGGCACACAATTGGATGACCACAATAATCAGCCGGTGATTAAGGGCGGCGCGGTTGGCGTTCATAACGGCATTATTGTTAATGTCGACCAGTTATGGGAAAAGTACCCTGAGCTTAATAGAACCAGCGAAGTGGATACCGAAGTAATGCTGTCCATTTTTGGGCATTATCTTGAAAAAACCAATTCTCTAAAAGCGGCTGCATCAAAAACTTTTCAGGATGTTTTTGGAACGGTAGCAATGGCGCTGGTGTTTGAAGACCTTCGTAAGGCGTTAATTGCGACCAATAATGGCTCGTTGTATATTCTAACCAATGATAAAGACGTTCTGATTTTTGCATCAGAAAAATACATTTTAAAGCGGCTTGCTGAAGAAGAAAATCTGCCTAAAAAAATAGGTGATTATCGTATCACACAGGTGCAGGCGAATACGGGTATTGTCATCGACCTGGATAATTTTACTCAGGACTTGTTTGATATTTCTTATAACGGCGCAAAGTTCGAACCAACCGATGCTTTACTGAATGATAAGTTTAAGATTAATCTTTCAGCCGTGACGAAAAATGGAAATGGCAACGGCAATCATAAGAAGCTCGATTCACTGGTTGATTTAACCGGGATTGCTGCAAATCCCCGTGCTGCAGCCGAGCGTAAAATGTTGGAATTCAATTTTGATGCAGTCAATAAACTGAAACGCTGCACAAAATGTCTCTTACCCGAAACCTTCCCGTTTATTTCATTCGATGAAAAAGGGGTTTGCAATCTTTGCCATAATTATGTGAAGAAAAATCAGCCAAAACCCATCGAGAAGCTGTTGGAACTTGTGGCGCCTTACAAACGCAAAAATGGCGAAGCTGATTGTATCGTGCCTTATAGCGGCGGTCGGGACAGCACCTATGTCCTGCATTATGTTGTGAAGGAGCTGGGACTAAAACCCATCACACTGACCTATGACTGGGGCATGGTAACCGACCTTGCCCGGCGAAATATCGCCCGGGTTTGCAGCAAGCTTGGCGTGGAAAATATCATCGTCTCTGCCGATATTCGCATGAAGCGGGAGAACATCCGCAAAAACATTTCGGCTTGGTTGCAAAAACCTGATCTCGGTATGATTCCGCTTTTTATGGCCGGGGATAAATACTTTTTCTATCACACCAAGCAAATCAAAAAACAAACCGGCATCGATCTGAATATTTGGGGTATCAATAATCTCGAGAACACTGATTTCAAGGTTGGTTTTGCCGGACTCGCTCCTCAATTTAATAAGAAGTTAATTTACTCTTTGTCCCTTTTTAATCAGATTAAGCTATTTAATTTTGTTGGCAAAAATTTTCTTAAAAGTCCAGGCTATATAAATTCATCCATTCCCGACACGTTGGGTTCTTTTTTCGTGCGGTACCTTTTCCCCAAAAAAGATTATTATCATCTGTTTGATTATGTGGCATGGGATGAAAAAACAATCGAACAAACGATTCTCAATGAATACGAATGGGAGACGGCAATTGACACGAATTCAACCTGGAGAATTGGCGACGGTACGGCGAGCTTTTATAATTATATATATTTCA
>JAJDAE010000254.1 GCA_029262035.1 Candidatus Zhuqueibacterota bacterium | reverse complement strand
TCCCTGATAAGCGATGCCTGGCACCACCGCTCTGACGCCTTGACTTCCCTGGCCGCTTTTATTGGAATTTCCATTGCATTAATTGGTGGCAAAGGTTACGAAACCGCAGATGACTGGGCTGCGCTTATTGCTTGCAGCGTTATCGTGTATAACGGCGTTCGGCTGTTTCGTCCTGCCGTGGATGAGGTGATGGATGCCATGGTGTCGAAAGAAACAGAAGAGGGAGTGCGCTCGATTGCACAAAGTGTAGACGGTGTAATCGATGTTGAAAAGTGCCGAATCCGCAAAAGTGGGACGACCTTACTGATGGATATTCACATTACCGTTGATGGTAAAATTTCTGTGTATGCCGGTCACGAAATCGGTCACAATGTGAAAGACGCTTTGATCGCTTCTAAGTTGGAAATTAAAGACGTTCTGGTGCATGTCGAACCGGATTCTTTTTAACTTTACTGTCACTGAGCACAAAACCTTCAGTTTTCTAATTCCGGCAAAATGGTTACGTACGAAAAATCTCTTGCCCGGAGGCTGTTGCAAATAAGAAAAAGGCCGTATAAGATGTCATTCCGCTGCCCGCTTTTGGGGCATACCGGAATCTCTACGCTCAAAATCTTGCCTTGGCCGTTGAGATTCCGGCATCGCACAAAGCGCGAGCCGGAATGACAGGCTATTTTGGGCTTATTTGCAACAGCCTCCAGGACGAAGGTTCTTCTCGCACAAAGTCCATTTATGTGTTGAGCATCCATTATGCCGCGTTCAGAATGACGGTTTAAATGTGGTGGTGCGAAGTGAAAAATGTTAGGACTTAATTGAAGTAAAAAAATCTCAACCGCTCAATTCAAAATCCCCGGGTGCGGGAATCCGGACAAACCAACCTGCAATTGCAACCACGGCAATGGCCGGCGCCAGCACGTAAAACGCCGGTTCGTAGGAGCCGGTTTTCTCAAAAACATACGCTAGAAACCACGGCCCGACAGCAGAAGCAAACACTGTAAAAACCTGTGCAGCGCCTTGAATTTTCCCCAGATGCGGCCTGCCAAAAACTTTGCCCCAGGCAGTAAAAAATAGAACCGCTATAACACCACCGGCAAAACCGAGCAACCCCGCATGGCTCAAAGCCTGTGCAACGGTTCGCAAATATGGAAACAAAGCCAGGTAAATAACCATCAACAACATGGCAATTGACATGAGTTTACCCAGTGACCATTTCCTTGCGAGCCAGCCTGCCAGAATGTTTCCGCCCAGGCCGGTAATCATAAACATGGCCATGGCATTGCGGAACACCGTTTCATCGAAACCAAGTTGCTGCAGGATAGACTGATTAAACAGGAGTACACCGGCAATAACCAAATTGTACAGTCCGCTGCCAACTGCAAACACCCAGAACGCCGGGGTTTTAAGCGCACCTTTTAGTGTGAACCCGATAGATGTTTTTTCTTCAGACTTACTTTTTATATCAGTGTCCGGGGCTAAACCGACAGATTCAGGACTAAGTCGTACCAGTATAAATGCCAGCACAGATGCGCCAATGAGTATCCAACCGAGACCAGCCCATGTAGACCGCCAGCCAAGCGCCAGCACTTGATTCTGTGTCAATAAAATTACCGCCGCAAACACGATGCTTATGAGCACGGAAAAAATTCCCATGGCAGTGCTTAATCGTCGTACAAACCATTTCCCGATAATCGTCAGGCTCACCACGGATAGCGCGCTTTGGCCGAGCCCGCGCGTTAAGATAAGCAAAAGCAGCAACATACTCGCCGCGACAACATTGCTGAATGCCAGCAAGACAAACCCCAAAGCCGCCAGAGTAATCGTAACCACACTCCTGACACCAAAGCGGTCGATGGCCGGGCCGCAGAGCAGGTTGAAAGACGCGCCCAAAAGAGTTGCCCAGAAATTCATCTCACCAAAGCCGAGGCGGGTTATGCCCAGATCAGCAATCAGAGGCTCGGTTATCAGACCAATGCCCACACTACGCCCTGGCAGAGTCGCGACCATGGCCATAGCCGCCATAAGCAGATTAACCCAGCCATAGTAAAATGGCAGCCTGGCTATAGGTGATTTTATTTCGGTTAGTGACCCTTGAGCCGTCATCAAAAAATCCTAAGTTTTAATTGGCAAAAAAAGAAATTGTCTCTGTAAACGTAAGGAATTGGCGGCGGGTTTCATGGGAGCAAAAGAAATTCCAATTGGGATTCTCCCTAAGGAAGGCACAAAAAAAAGTAGGATAATTTAGAAACTTGAAAACAGGCAATACCCAAACAGAGGTTAATACCCCTGCCTTCTCAATTTTTTAATCTCCGCTTCAGCAGTTGCGATTTGTTTGTAATACTGCTTTGGCGCTAAGGCCACAAATGTTTTAAAAGAATCAATCGCCTGCTTGCCTTTTCTCAAACTGGTATAAGCAAAACCTTTGTGGTAATAGGCCCAGTGGTATCTTTTATCGAGAGAAATTAATTTATCGAGATACCGGATCGACTTTCCAGGCTTGCCGGCTTTTTGATAACTGTCGGCAATTTTTGATAATGCCTCTTTATCATCAGGAATATTTGCGAGCAGACTTTTCAGATCAGCAGCAGCTTTTAGGTAATGTCTCCTGCCGTAATGGGTCAACGCACGCTGATAATATGGCGCACGCATGCCGGGATTCTTTTCTATGCAGATAGCGAAATCTTTTAGTGCCTTTGAATATTGCTTGATATTTTTATAAGCGATGCCTCGGTTCAGGTAAGCCATCGTGTAGTCCGGGTCAATTTTTATGGTTCTGTCAAAATACCGGATGGCGCGTTTGGAAGATTTTTTTTGCACCAGGGCAACGCCTCGGTTATGGAACGCTTCCAGCACGATAGTTGTTTTCTCCCAACCTGGATTGGTTTTTATCGACACCTCAAAATCTTTTATGGCCGGGTCGTAATTCCTCTGCAGACAGTAAACAAAGCCACGTTCAAAATAATTAATCGCACTCGCTTCAAGTTTGATGGCTTTGGTGAAATCGGCAACAGCCTTTTTGCGTTCCGTCAAATCTGCGAAATATTTAGCTCGAAAAATATATGCCAAAGCCGCGTTATTTGAAAATTCAATGGCCATATCAAAAGCAGCTTTGGCTTCCTCTTCTTGACTTAACGTGTTGTGCAGTCGGCCCTTGATCACATAAAGCGGCCAATAGGTTTCATTCTTTTTGATTAATTTGTCGATGCGTTTTAGCGCTTTTTCTGTTTTTGTATCGAAAAAATCTTCACTGAGCGCTTTAAACCCATCCTTGGCAACCTTATCTTTGACGACTTTGTTTTCGCTATCGTCGATGATTTTTTCATAGAGCAGGGACTCATTATAATGCTGCCAATATTGGCGGCAATCCTGAAATTTTTCTTTCGCCTTATCCCACTTTTTCTTTTTTGCCAGTTTTAAACCCTCTGAAAAAATTTCAGAAGATAATGTCGCTTCATCTTTTTCATCTTGCGCAAAGGCATTTATATTGTGGCTTAACAATAAGCCGGAAATTATCAAAGTAAGCAGTCTTAATTTCATATGAATCCTAATTTATTCGGTTTGAGATGTTAGTTGGTTATGAAAAAGGAGGTTCAATATAGTTAAAAATGGTGATACGGGCAAGCGGGTTTTATAATTTCATACAAAAACATTTTTTTTGAATAATTTGAATGAATTTACAGTTGATTTAATCGGAAGATTTGTTTAACTAAAAAAACCTCTTAGCTTACATACCCATTTTGTACAAAACAGGAGCCTACTTTATGCAAAAAAAGACTGCAATATATAAATGGAACGACCTTGAAGATAGAAAACCGGTTCATGCATTGGTGCGCAATACCGATCTCGTTATTGTCCGGTTAGACGATATTGTCTCCGTGTTTTACGGACGCTGCCTGCATCGGGGTGCGCTCATGGCCGATGGTTATGTTGAAGGCGAAAACCTGATTTGCGGCGTTCATTACTGGGATTATCGCTGCGATACCGGCGTTAGCGAATATAATAACAAAGAAGTGCTGCCAAAATTCACTTCCATTGTTGAGGATGGCCAGGTTTGGATCGACGAAGCCGAAATTGAAGCCTACGAAAAAGAGCATCCGGAACTGATTAACCGGCAGGAATATCTCGGCATTTACGAGTCCACACACCCTGCTGACGAAGAACCGAAAACTGCCGAAATTCATGATTTGGCAAAGAACGGTCTGGCAAAAACTGGACACCACGGCCCCATAGGTTCTATGGGGGTTGACACCAACCTCTTACCCAAGTGGGATAGTATTCAAATCTTACCGGCACAATTGGCACGCTTCCCACACCTTGAAGATGTGGAAGTCAAAACAGAGGTTGTCATCGGACCTGCGACCAGGAAACCGCTCACTCTGGACATTCCATTGTTTGTTTCGGATATGAGTTTTGGCGCATTGTCTGAAGAATCGAAAGTTTCGTTGTCTCGCGGCGCTGAGAAAGCGGGCACAGGCATTTGCTCCGGCGAAGGCGGTATGCTGCCGGAGGAGCAGGAGGAAAACAGTCACTATTTTTATGAGCTGGCCTCTGCACAATTTGGCTTTAAAATGGAGCTGGTAAAAAAAGTACAGGCCTTTCATTTTAAAGGCGGCCAGGGCGCGAAGACCGGTACCGGCGGCCATTT
>JAJDAE010000253.1 GCA_029262035.1 Candidatus Zhuqueibacterota bacterium | reverse complement strand
CGTTGGATAATCGAACATTATATTTTTTCATAGTCACCCTCAAAGCATATATCAATATGGCTACTTTGAGGGAATATACTCACGGGCAACTTAACATGCAACAATATCACCCAACTTTATTGTATTGACTTGACACTAGGGCCAAGTACCACTGTAGTTTTTTGGTACAAATAAACTGTAATGAGTGTTGCACCAACAATAAGGTAAGCCATATGTACCACGGAATACCCTTGAATCAAGTTCCATTGAAGTGATTGACCTGTAAATAGTAATGTAAGCATCATCCAAAAAGAACCCCCAAGCAAAGTGCAAAATACCAGAACAAGTATTTCATCATTTCGATACAAAAATTTCATGGCAATAGTGTAACAACACATAAAAAGCACGCCAGCCATAAATATTAAATCACCCTTGTTTATAGAAAATGTTAGTAGTAAATCTAATTGCCCCTCAAGAATAACCCAAACAGCTCCAACAACTCCAAGAAGGTAAACAACAGTCTGCGTTTTAGAAACTTTCCCTTTAAACGCAAGAATTGACAAAAGTGCAGTAATGAACGGCACCAGCGTAAATAGCGCGCCGGTCTTTAGTGGTGTCGTTGTATTTAAAGATTCAAAAAGGGCAATAAAGAATGCAGAATAAAATAAGCTTATTACCATGGCTCTAGGCAATGTCGGTAATATTTTTATTCTCCACTTTGCCTTGGAAAGAACAATGGGGAGTAGTACCAGAGAAGCACCTGCAAAACGCAGCAACGTTAGTGAAAATGGATTAATAATTCCTGCAAGTTTTTCTGATGCTAAGAATGATCCTGCAACAAGAGTTGTGGCAAGCAAAACGAATAAGTGATATTTAACTTTCATTTAGTAATCCCACATTTAAAGCATGCTTTTGGTCTTTAAATATAGCCATTGCGGTGTTCATTCTTAGAAATCCCAGCTTTCTATAAAAACCCTCTTTTCCCGGATTGGCGTACAAGATTATTTTTTTATGTCCTGCTGATAGAGTTGCCAGTTCTTGAATTATTTTTTTTCCAAGCCCCAGGCCTTGGTGTTCAGGGTGAATAGCAACATCACAAATATATGAACAGTCCAATCCATCAGCTAAAGCTCGCCCTACACCAATAAGCGTGTTATCTGCATAGATAAAGCATTTATATTTACTATTTGAGAATACTGTTTCTAAATCATTTGGAGATTTTTTCCCAAGAGGAGCTATCCGATACAACTCAGATAGCTCAGCCCAATTAACACCTTCATGCTTATAGACCCATGAAATTTTCACAATGCCCTCCATTTAGTAAGTGCGCCCAGTAACAGCGCTTCCAGGTTTAAAATCTTAGCTTCAACCATTTCACCCAAAGAAAGTATTTTAGATGGATGTTTAATATGTGGTGTTATTGCTCAAATACATTCTTGAGAACCACATCATTAAGACTGAGTTGCCCCGGTCGTGGCCAGGGCTCTTTCGTGCCTTTTCCAATTGCAACAAACATGGCAATGACATGATCATCCGGAAGGTGAATCAGTTGCGCTACCTTCTCAAAATCAAAACCATCCATAGGACAGGAATCATACCCCAATGCTTTTGCAGCTAGCATCATTGTTTGTGCAACGAGGCCACAGGAGCGCATAGCTTCGTCTCTTTGCACTTGCTCCTTACCTCGGTAGTAATTATCTATAGATGGAAGCATAAACTCCCGGACTTCTTTTGGTGCATTCACCCAATAACGCCCAGGTTCCTTTTCCCATGCATTTAGATCTGCGCAAAGTACGATAAACAAAGATGCGTCGGTCACTTGTGCTTGATCCCATGATGCTTCCCTGATCTTACGTCTCAGGTCAGCATCATCTAGTACAACAAAACGCCAGTTCTGAATATTGTAGGCTGTCGGTGAAAGAACAGCTAAAGATAAAATTTTGTCCACTTCCTCAGCGGTCATACTGTGGCTTGCATCAAAATGTTTGATGGAACGACGTGAATGTATTGCTTCTATTGTATTCATAATGTCTCCTTTTTGTATAATTATTAATGGATGATTAGCTGTTACCAGTTATTTTTTGTATGGCGTCATTCAAACCTTTAGTCACATCCGCAGGTGGTGTGCCGATGTTTGGTGGCGGCCCGAAACTCCGGAATTCTGAAATAGTTTGTATTAAATAGCCATGGTCATCACCGCACATGCTGCAAGTATTCCCTTGGAACCAATGTAATTCACTTTGTTCCAGGTCAATATTCAGACCGTAAATTTCACGACCATAAATTTGATGTTCAGCATCCCACATCCAAGCCGTTTTCATTGGAATCACGCCCTTTTTTATCGTCGATACTTTAAGATTTTTCTGTAGATTTCAAGTCATTACTCCAGGCGCCGCCGCCATACCAAAAAACATAGATACCTGCCCCTATCAAAGCCAGAGGCGTAATTGGCGCTTGCGGCTGCAACGGAAATGCTGAAAGATCGTGAACCGTCAGATGTACGTAAGTTGCAACTATCATCATAAAAGACATGACCAGGCTGCCAAACCGGGAAAAGAACCCAGTTACCAAAAACAGGCCGGTAAAGATTTCAGCGAAAGGCACGAACCATAAATTAAATGTATGAAATGGAATATTAGCCTGAGTCAACTGCCCGGACCAGGCATTCCAAAGCATGGGCACAAGAAGCTTCATAGCACCGGTAGAAAGGATGAGTATTCCGCTCATGATGCGACCCCTACCCCTTTGTCGTACGTTGTGGAACGAATTTTCTCCAAAAAATTTTCCATTTCAACCTCCATTTATAATTCGATTTCTTTTAAATTATTAAAAAATCAATAATCACTATTAATTTCCTCTTAGGTTCATTGAAAATTATACGCGTAAAAGTGCCTTCAACCTATCGGCCAGCTCTGCCTTTGAAACCACTCCGGCGATCCAGTCAACAACTCTGCCATTATTGAAAAGCAGCAATGTCGGGATACAGTCTACACCTAATTTTTTACCAGGCTGCCCAAACCTATCAGTATCAATTTCTCCAAACGCAATTTCCCTGGAAAACTCAAATGCCAGCTCTTCAATGATGGCAGCCATAATATCGGAAGACCCACTCCAACGGGTACAAAAAAGTACCATAACCGGGTGCAGACTTTCCAGGACCTGACGATTAAAATTCTTATCGGTCAGGACGAGCACATTTGTTTTTTCTTTCATGGCTTTAAAACTTCTCCATCATGCGATCTCATCGGGACAACAAGATTTCAATATTTCCGGATCTAAATTTGCAAGGCCCTCTTTAATTTCATTTTTTGTGTAGCGTGGGGTTATGTGTTGCCTGCAATTCCAGTCGAATGCCTGAATTTTGAAAATAATCAGCCGTTCAATTTGCGCGCCATAACCCGGCACTTCCAGAGCTTTTAGCAATTCCGGGTTTTCTCCGACACTAAGCACTTCTGATTCTACCCAAATTTTTAAGCGTTGCTGAGTCGTATAATCAATCAAAAACAAACTTGCCTTGCCGGTGGAATTAATATTGCCAACGCTGATGTATTGCATGTTACCTCTGTAATCTGCGTAGCCAAGTGTGGTGCTATCAATCACTTTCAGAAATCCCTTGGGCCCGCCGCGATATTGGACATACGGCCAGCCGTTTTCTCCAACAGTTGCCATGTAAAAACTATCTCTTGATTCAATTAAAGGAGTTTCCCGACTTGTCAGAACGTATTGGTCGCCCGAGTTTTCCATACGGGAATATGACTCACGTGAACCATTTTGTTCCTGGACTTTTTTCACACTGTCGGTGAAAGCTAATTTTGTAAAATTTTGAATCATGACATTCTCCGTATTTCTATCCGTTCGAAAGCCCGCAATTGCCGCGACTATCAGCCGCAGCGCTTACGAGTTTGGTTTAATTTTTCGTGACCGTGTTACTCTACCTAACATTTTTTTCTAAAAAATTTCGAATATAACTTGTAATGCTAGCTAAGTCTTCTTCAAGGGCAAAATGACCGGTATTGAGTAAGTGGAACTCCAGGTTCTTCAAATCACGCTTGTAAGGAAACGCGCCTGCCGCCGGAAAAATTTCATCCTTATCGCCCCACACAATTAAAGTTGGCGGTTGATGTTTGCGAAAGTATGCCTGCCATTTGGGGTAAAGCGGTGGATTGCTGCCATAATCATAAAACATCCGGAGCTGAATTTCCTTGTTACCAGGACGGTCAAGCAGCCTTTGATCCACGTGCCAATTATCAGGACTGATGGCTTCTTTGTTGCGGGCGCCGTTGGTGTACTGCCATTGCGTCGCGCC
>JAJDAE010000252.1 GCA_029262035.1 Candidatus Zhuqueibacterota bacterium | reverse complement strand
ATGCTAGCCTCAATGGCCGAAACCGCCCACAGTATCCCGGATGTGTTGGCGAAATTGTTTGAAGAAAGCCGCGCTCTCTACCCGGACTTTGTTGAAGACCTGCAGGTAGAAACCGGCATTCAAATTGGTTACCAGACCAGCGGCAGTATTATTGTAGCAACTGATTATCGTGAATCCTCCCTACTCGCCGGTATACTGGAGCGCTGTTTGAAAAACGGTAAAAAAGTCGAAGAGTTTCCTCCGGATCTTTTAAAAGCCAAACAACCCGGACTTTCTGATTCTATTGAAGCATCATTGTATTTCCCCCAGGATCATTACGTCAATAACGGTGCGCTTATCAAGGCACTTCTTCGCCGTGCCGCACAACTTGAAGTCGAAATTCTTACGGGCACTCAGGCAATATCTTTTAAAACAAGAGATGCAAAAATTGAGTCTGTTTTGCTACCGCTTGGTGAAATTACCGGAGAGATTTACATCAACTGCGCCGGTGCGTGGGCAGCCACAATTGGCGGCCTTTATAACTTTCCTCCAGTACGACCAATTCGTGGGCAGCTTTTGCAATTGCGTGCGCGGCCACAAAAACTGACTCATTTAGTCCATTCCTCAGAATGTTATATTGTGCCCTGGCCGGATGGCCGTACCATAATTGGCAGTACAATGGAAAATGTCGGTTTCAATAAAACGGTAACTGCCGAAGGCATGCATCACCTGTTTGAAGCTTCTCTGAAAGTGGCCTCCTGTCTGAAAAAAGCTGTTTTTGAAAAGTCCTGGTCGGGTTTGCGGCCGGACACAAGTGACAATCTGCCAATACTTGGAAAAACAGAAATCTCAAATTTGATTATGGCCACCGGGCATTTTCGCAATGGCATCCTGCTTGCCCCCATCACCGCTAAACTGATCAGCGAATTAATCCTCGATGGCGAACCTTCTTTTTCACTCTCCCCATTTAATATTTCCCGATTTCAAGAAAACTAAAATAATTTTGCAATGGAAACTGGAATATTTTAAAGCAAATATTGTAATAGAGTCGTAACTTATTTTATAAGTTAGGGTCAAAATTTTCCCCTAAAACAAACTCAGGCAAATCACACTTTTTAAATTTTATGGCGAACCCAATTTCGCTATGAAGTATTTTTTTTATAATGGAGTGGAGGTAGCAAATGAAAGTATATGCATCATTACTAGGTCTGACCATTTTGTTTTCGTGCGGTAGTAACCCCGGTTCGTCCAACAATGGAGAGCCTCCGACCATCCCAATGCAGTTCTGGAAAATCAACTATGAAACTAATGTGCCGCCATTTGATACGGGCGCCCGTTACCCACGACATGTAGCAAGTGTTTGGGCTACGGTAGAGGCTTTCGGTAATGAAGTTGGGACCTTTACTCGGCTTATTCGGCAAAGAAAACCAAAATTCCAAGATAATACCTGGACGTGGTTTCTGGATAATACCGACAATATCAAGGCAGGATTTGAAAATACTTTCACAGTGCAACTAACTGCAGAGAAACTGCAAAATGATAACTACTTTTGGGAGTTGAAGGTTCTGGACGGCGCGGAATTCCATAGAAACGCCATCCTTGGATTCCGCTATGAGTATGCCGATTGGGTTGCTTACTCAGGTATAGCCTCGGGAGACGCCTCTTCCGGCGAAATAACCTTCACAGGGTTGGACTCCAGGCATTTAAAATTTAGGCTAAAAAACAAGCGCATTATTAGTGATATTGTCAATGCTGATAATGAAGACTTCATACGTTCCGAGTGGTCAACGGATGAGTCGGGTATTGTATCCACAACTTTTACCATCAATCACAGGCCATTTACCTTTGAAGGAGATAACGTCACCAAAAGAATACTCCCGTATTCAAAATTCATGGAGAAAGTAAAGCTAATCGAAAGTACAAAATTCCCCGATGGTGGTCAAACCATTGCTGTGATAGACAGAAATGGCATGACTACCTTGGAGTTAGCTTGGGATAACACAGGACGAGGCACCTGGATTGGGTATGAGGATGACCTAGAGATGGAGGTGTGCGGTTTGATTCCGGAATTATAACCTTAAGCATATATAAAATATTTTTTAGGTCGTGGACACATCAAGAGAATCAAGTGATGCAGGGCATTTTCAGAGTGGTGCCCCTATCACCGCTAAACTAATCAGCGAATTAATCCTCGATGGCGAACCTTCTTTTTCACTCTCCCCATTTAATATTTCCCGATTTCAAGAAAACTGAAAATTTGGGCACTCTGCCGGTACAATAATTTCACAAGTGAAACTTCCTTAACTGAGCTGCGTTAGCACTTACGTAAGTATTAGTATAAGTGAGTTCGGTCATGATTAGAGAAACAGAATTAGCTTTGGGTACACGGTTCAAACTGCTTAGTGAGACTTTATACAACCAAGTCGATACAATTTACCACGCATGTAATATTCCTTTTCAAGCGCGATGGTTTCCTATCATCTATTTGCTCACTAAGAACCACCAAATGAGCATTACTGAAATTGCCAAAGAACTCGGTGTTACACACTCTGCCATCAGTCAACTCACCAACAAAATCATCAAAAATGGAGTAATTAAACACAAACCTGACCCGAAGGACGAACGCAGACGCTTGCTAAGTTTAAGTAAAAAAGGTCGGGACCTTTGCCAACAAATGCAGCCTGTTTGGCAGGATATTTTGATTTCCATGCAAGAGATCATCACAAAAAGTGGATTTGATTTGATGAAAATCTTAAACGCCCTTGAAAGGGAACTTGGCAAAAGAAGCCTCGATGCGTTAGTACTGAGTCGTATTCGCGCCAGAAAATCTGAATCAGTCGAAATTATTAAATACCATTCCAAATTTAAAAAGGCATTTAAGCAGCTCAATTATGAATGGCTGGAAAAATATTTTTACGTAGAAAAAATCGACGCGGATGTGCTTTCAAAACCTGACGAATATATTTTAAAGAAAGGTGGATACATTTTCTTTGCAAAATATAATGATGAAATTGTCGGTACCAGCGCTTTAATTAAACATGAGAAAAAAGGATTTGAGCTTTCAAAAATGGCTGTAAAGGAAAAATATCAGGGATTACAGATTGGGGAAAAACTGGCAGACGCAGCGATCGTACAAGCTAAGTCTCTGGGAGAACAAAGTATCTTTCTGGAGACAAACAGCAAATTGACTCCGGCTCTAAGTTTGTATAAAAAACTGGGTTTCCTGCAAGTAGATTATCCTTCGGGAAAATCCGAGCATTACCAGCGATCGGACACGTACATGGTGCTGGCTCTATAAAATGCTAACTTTTTTCAAAAGCGAGTTTGATACCGAACAAAACCAATATCGTGCCAGAAATTCCCTCTACCCTGCGGCGTATTTGGGGGTTTGTAACCCAATGCCGGGTACGATCGATTAAAACTGCCAGAGTCCCCAACCAAATAACGCCCATCACATAGTGAATAAAAGTTAAAAGTACAGACTTTGCCAAAACCGGATCCCCGGGACTGATAAACTGTGGTAAAAACGCCAGGTAGAAAATGGCAACTTTAGGGTTCAATATATTTGTCAAAAAACCCTCGCCAAAAGATTTGCGTAACTTGACTTGTACATCCGTTTCTTGACTTTTCAAATTCATTCCGTTTTCTTCTTTTGAAAAAGCGCTGCGGAGAGATTGCAAACCTATCCAGCACAAATAAATCGCGCCAACTAATTTTAGAATACTAAATGCGGTGGCAGATTGAGCAAGTATAATGGATAAGCCAATTGCCGAAAACAAAGCATGGACGAATAAACCGCTGCAAATACCAAGAGTGGTTACAAATCCATCCTTCCTGCCACCACGTAATACATTACGCAATACGAGAAAAGTATCTACACCGGGAGTGATGGTTAAAACGGCGGCGATTAAGGAAAATGCTAGTATTTGAGAATCGAGCATAGATTAGTCCAGGAAATTAAAAGTCTAATAATTCAATGCAAAATAAAAATGGGAAAAACAAGAAAAGAATATTTGAGATAACGGGGACTAAAGCATTTTAATATTTCAGAAATTAAGTCGGGAGCTCATTTAAAAGCGCCTTATAAGTCTTTGTAACACGCGCAACAGAAGCATTGAATTCCTTGATATAGATTTTTACTTTAGTACGATTATGTTTTTTATTTGAAACAGCAAGAAGTACATCCCATATTCTGAGTTCATTTTTGAGAACTTCCGCAAGCCCCTGCTTAACCAGAACCAAATCCAAAAGCCAGCTATCTTTGAAACTATTTAACTCAGTCAAAGCTTTTTGAACCGCTTTTTGATTCCGAATAACCAACTGGAACAAAACAAGATCCATTTGCCCACCATAAATAAATTTAACCAGGGAAGCTTTTTCAGTTTGTAAACTTTGTATCCGTTGATTTGAATCTGTCAAAAATTGCCCGGCATGATTATTAAATGAAATGACGTATTCAGTCTTTGCCAAAGCAAGCTTACGGGACAAAGAATTGCGCTTATCGCGATCCTTAAAGTAGGTCGGATTGTGATACAAAATCACGAAAGTATTTATAATTGTTGCGGTGATAAGTAAACGGATAAATGTTCGCATGGTACACCTCTATTTTAATGACCATTTAGCTAAAGCTACAAACGCTGTCATTTTTTTAATAAAGTGTTATACAAACTATGTTTAAAGCTACTAAATGTTAAGTTCACCCAAGTTATCTCGTAAACACTTTTGTCTAAAGACGTTCGGATTATCAACATATGTCAACATTTTATGGGAACCACTATTGCCGGTAATTTTCACAGAACCATAATCAAAAAATCGCCCCGCTATTGTTTGAAACACTTCAACGCTTGCAATATTCGAACAGGAGAGTTCAAAAACTGATATCTTGGTGAGACCAGTCTTAAGCTGAATATTTTGCGAAGAAAGCAAATAGCTGGTGCATCGCGCCTCCAACCAAATTGCCGATAAACTGAAAAGAGTGGTTAAGAGTGCAACTAGTACAAAAAGACGCCCAAACTCGAATAAAAAAGAAGACGGAAAAACCTTTACACCGACATTAAGCAATAAAAGAAACAAGACCAGGCGAACCAACGGCTTGAGATAAAGAATCCAGTGTTTACCCGTTCGTTGCCCCCTCATAGAAGTTTGAGCGCTATATAAATCGGAAACGGTGGAGTCATAATCAACAAAATTGTAAGAATTAATAGCCATTTTTATGCACCTAAAGAGAGATAGCTATCTGCAATATAACAGCGACGGGTTATCTGTAATTATCTGTACGGGTAATTTCAAGCTGGGGAGACGAAACTACTGCTAATGGAATCTTTCAATAAGTTCTACAATTATGCGACCTTCTTTTTCTTGCTTTAATCGATCAAATTCTTTTTGATATTCATTTTTATAATCAATGAGGTCAATGGCGATGTCGCTTCTGCTTCTGCTTTGGTGCGGTAATTGTTCAAAAAGTTTTATGACTTTCACGCAATCAGCCAGTGTTTTAGGAGCCAATATTTTGTGGTTAGCTCTTTTAATTTGTAAGGGCAAATAATCTATCGCATCAGCAATAGCCTGGAATAGCTTCGGATATTTCAGGCTATCTGCGTCCTTGTTTCTTATTTTTAGCCACTCGATTTCTTCCGGGAATAAACCCTTTATTGGGATTCTGTAGACTGAGTTCTTTTCTTCCGAGTTTTCCAGAATGGCAGATAAACCCAGCAGGGAATTATAATATTGTTTGGCATTTTTTATTTGCAACCCTAATACTTTTCTGATATGACTTTGAAAATTTACCGAATCTTCTTTATACTGGTAATATAAATTAATCAAGCGATGGAGCAATACCGTTTTGAGTTTATCCAGGTCAAACTCCTTGGTATCAACGTGGAACAGCTTGGAGGGGATGATATTAACGTCTTTTTTTTCTTCATTTTCAATGAAGCGATCAACTGTTTCGGTTACTTCAAACCATAGGTTCTGCCCCTCATCCGTTTGTAGAATCTGGTGGTAAAAATGCAGGAGTCCCTTATTCCACGAGCCCAATTTCGGGCCATCATGGAACTTTTGCCTTTTTTTGATTTTCTTCATTAGCTCTTTTGCAAATTTTTTGTAACTCATTTCGGGTGGTAAGCCGTTTATAGCATCTTTTGAGATGTAGTTTACTTCGCCAAGATTTATTTTCCCCTTAATGTTGGCTAATGCCCGTTTGGAATACGCAGTGAACATATAAATGACCAAATGTGGATAATGGCTGGCTTTTTCAATTAAATCGGAACCCTGGATTTCCTGCCAATTGCCATCTTCATCTAATAGCTCCATATCAACAATTAAAGCGGAGTAAGAGCGCTGATGTTTGTGCAGATTACTAAAGGCATCCGTGCCCAAAGGAAATTCAGCTACTTCAGTAAAGTAGTTGGAAAGCCCATTTGAGAGAACTTTGAGTGTGGACAGATCATCTTCCACAATCATAATTTGATAAGAATATTTGGGCGTATCGGGCTCGCGTTTTTCTGTCTCAAGCCATTTAAGGTAAAATTCGTCAAGCAAGCCTTGCAATTTTTGAATCTCAAAACCCAGATAACCTGCGTTTTGTTCGATCAGCGTTTCAATTCTCATTGCCTGGTCAATAATTGGCATATCCAATATTGGTGAATAGGACTGAATGTTTTTTAGAACCTTTATGATTTTTTCTTTATCTGTAAATTTCGTCAACTTTTTCATGTCGTGCAGCAGCTTATCAACAATGCCATCCGGTTTAAGGTAGTAATTCCGGATAGTACTCCATTTTGTTGGAGAGATAGGCGGTATTTCTATTTCCAGTTCAGTGTTTTCAGGAAATGGTAGTTTGAAATGCGGGAAAAGTGGCACGAGCAGCCTGGAAAATTCATTGACCCCTTTCAGAGTTTCCCGATCAAGACATGACACAAATGCGATATCAAATTCATAATTTTGAGCAATCAATCCATTAGCAAATTCATAGCCATAAAAATGTGACAAGTTCTTATTGTTCCAATTCAATTCGGCCAAAACAAGCAGCTTCTTTTTACCGTTGCGTTTTTGTTTGAATTCCGATGCAGAAACGGCAATACACTTTGGCTCTAAAACCGTGCTTAGCTTTTTTGAGAATTTGTTATCATTCCAAAGTATGAGCATATCTTTACCGATTTCAATTTGGGATGGACAGCGCATTTTTTCGTGTTGATTTGCAAGTTCCGATTCCATCTCTAAATCAACCCGGAAAGAAGTCGTCAGATCATTTTTCGCTTGTTGGAAAGCTTCAGCCTTGTTCTTTTTTGAAGCGTATCTAAACAGAGTCAAAATTTTTTGATAAAGCGGATCGGTGGGTTCGCGGTGGAAGCTCTCAAAATAAGTTTCATTCTGAATTCCATCAAAATCGAAAGGAAAATTTTCTTCGAAACCGGAACCCTCATGATGCACAACATAGAGTGAAGCATAGTGCGAAAATATCTGTGTAAGTGTTGCACGATGCGACCGTTTTAATTCGATTTGCCTGACAACAATGAAGTCGGGTTTTGGACTCAGCGGTGGGCATTCTATTTTAGATGGATAAAATGCGGCGATATCCGTCTCCGATGACAAGCCGAAATCCTGCAAAACCGGAGAAAATAATTCCCGAATATTTGCTGCAGGAATAACGATAATTAAGAGTGATTTGTCCATGGCTGATACCTCCTTGCTGCAAAAAGAACTTTGTTGAGATGGTATTTACTAATCTCCTCCAAAACATAACGCGCCACTTGCGAATAGTTTAAGAACCGCGCGTCAAGTGTTGAAACTTGATCGGGCAAACCCCGCCCGGAAATAAGAACAATGTTGACTTTTGAGAAGGCCTTTTCAATTTTAATAAATCTCTTTTGCATTTTATGCACATCACCCAAGTACAATTTTTCGAGTATGCCGAAATGTATAATTAAAAACATTGTCTCATCAAGATTTGCATTAACCCATTTTGTAAGAGCGCGATAACAAATCCCGGGATTATCTAAATCAACTTTGTCTTTTGGGGGAATAATTATATTCATCCGCTCCAACCTGGATTTCAGGGGCAGGCTAGTATCGCCTCTTTCTTTAATAGGCTCAACTAACTTTTGAATACGTTCATCCAAAATTACAACTTTGGTAGTTCCGGTTTCAATTAAATTATAAACAAACCGCTCCCCCACTAAACGGTCATCCGTTAAATGAGTGATAATGTTATGCGTAGGCTGTTGTAGTTGTAGTTGTTGATAGTAGGCGATTTCCCCCGAAGATAATTTTTCTTCGAGTTCTTTTTGGTAATGTTTTTGAATTTCACCATGCCGATCCAGAACAACATACCTTTTGTTTGAATTTAAGTTTTTAATGGCCTGCGGTGAAACAGAAGATTCTGAAAAACCAAGCTTCTCCCATTTTGCAACCGTACTGTCATCACCGTAACGAATAAACAGCTCGGCATCTTTGGCAACGTGCTGCGACCAACATTTCCACAGCCATCGCGTGACAGAAAGTTCACTAACATCCGTTTTAGCCAAAATTTTATTCAGTTCATCTAAAGCAATAAAAGGAAAGTTTTCGAGTTCGTTATTTGTCGTAAAAATACGGACAGGAAGGGATTTTTTGTACTTTTTAACCAGGTTTAAAACGGATTCATCGGGATCTACTAAAATAAGAAAATGATGTTGAACGTTAGTTGTGATACGTTTTTTAAAATTAAGTAAATTCACAAAATGAATACCATGGATGCTGGCTTGGGTGTTACATTGATTTTGCGCATCAACGATTAAAACCTGGTTGGGCTTGTAAAGATAAAATTTGTAGCCCAGATTTCCATCTACGTTAACAGCCTGCAGCAGGGCAAGGGGGAAGTCGTCATCAAGCTTTTCAGAGCCAATTTTTCTAAGATATGCGGCACAAACCTTCATTTCCAACAAACCCCAGGCTTCGCCACGTAAATTGCCTTCAGAATTGAGGATGGATTGACCAATTTTATCATTGATATATTCCGTAAGAACGCTGCTGGTGCAGCCAAATTTAGGTAGGCTGGCATTATGCAGGTTATCATAGATTTTGAGTTCAATCAATTCATTGTTCTGCTCGAAATCATTAATTTCGAAGGTTATTTCCAGCTTCCTATGCTTGCCTTTACGGAATGCGTGCTTGGCGCTGTTGCGAATGATGTTTTCGATAATTATATACAAAGCATGTGTGCCCAAAAGACCGTTTGGGCAAGCGAAGCTAGGATCAAGATTAAGGCCGGGTGACTCCAGGTCAAGAGATTCGCCGTTTCTTTTTAGCGTAATTTCAATATCATCAGATTTTAAATCTTCGATTCCGCTAATGTGGTCAAGAAGAAGTTCTTGCCAGGTGATTTCCTCCCTATCATGGTAGAGTGGCTTAAAATAAGCCATGGCATCGCGGTACAACCGTATGGAAGTTGTAATAGAAGGCTGGGATGTTGAAATAGCCGCAATAAAGTCCATGCGGGTGCGTAAATACGAATTAAGGCTGGTAATTTTCTGGGAAGTATTCCAACCAACCCTGAAGGGAAAATCCTGGTTAGTGCTTAACCTAGAAAGGACATGCGAGCCAATATTGTGCGACATATTGCGCGCCATCACTGCAGCAACTGCTGATTTCCTGGCTGAGTCTTTAATTTTTTCTTCATTAATTAGAATGTATCTTTTACGAATTAATGCAGCAAGAAGACTAACAATGTCTCGGACACGCTCTTTTAAAAAAGGCGATTGAATAGAGAAATCTTCAGCGGTAATTACTTCAGAGGGCACTGGCAATGACAGCACTTTATTTGAGTATTGTTCAAAAAAGGACGACTCAATATGGCTTGCTATTGCATTGCGCTCAAACAGTCTTTTAACTGAAATTTTGCATTTGCGTCTTTCAACCCAAAACAAGTCTCCGCTTTTGGGGTTAGGCTCATCAATGAGCTCAATCAAGCCCCATTGGTGTAACTGTGGAATGGAGTGCACCCACCAATCTATGACTTTGCCTTCTGCCCGCCAATCTTTAAACATGTCAACGGCATAATTATGGACACCTCTTTTATAGGCATCGTTAATTTCCTTGAAAGGGCGGTTTTCACCGAAACCAAAATATTCCAAAGCTTTGTCGCGGGAATCTTTAGTTGAACAAAAAATGCCTAAATAACCGCGCAATGCCCTTTGAGACGGCAAATCACTATCATAAACCGGAAAGTAGATATTATAAATATAGTCATAGCCGTCTAATCCTTGAATCGCATTCATCCATTTGTGGATAAACGCATGATACAATTTTTGATTTACTAAATAGAATTCAGCATCAACTTGAGGCTGGGGAGTACCATCGTTAATTGAGACCAACGACACTTTTGCAACCGAACACGTTTCCTTACAGAGTTCAACGTTATAGTATTTAGCTTTCCTTTGCTGATGAACGCTATGCACTAAACCCACCGCAAATAAATTGGTGGGGAAAGCAAAACGATAAGTTACATGAAAGACAGCTGCTAAAAAGGCATCGTCGCTAAAATCGGACGGGTGTGCAAGAATCTTACTGTAGTACGTATTTTCAGGCTTTTGCTTAAGATTGGATAAAATCAAAGGAGCGTACTGTGAAAAGAGCGACTTCCTTTGCAAAATGTTATGTGCTTTTTCAACATCGAAACCCAGGAGCCAACGAAATGATTCTGGGCGATTAGGGAATGTACGGAGCAGTGTGAAGTTAAAGGGAGCGACTTTATTTCGTGAAAGGTGAGTCGAATACAAAAATCTGTTATATAAAGCTTCTAAAGAATCTGCAATACTAACATATGGTTTTTCTTGCAGTGTAAATTCAGTGAGTGGCCGTGTATACTTTTTCTTCGCCATCTTACTCTCATCCCAACACAAAGTGTTTTTAATACGCTCGCCGATGTCCATAAAAAAGGTCCAAAGCCAGGAAATATCAAAGAATCATGTATAAATTCAGGAGCGGAGTTAAAAAAGAGAATCTAAGAATTATACGCGGACGTGTATCTTGTGGTTCAGTAAATTTTTACTGATTGAAAATTATACAGTAATGTATAATGGGGAGGCCGAAGTTATCTTAAGTTATCTTGATAAAAAAGTTAGTACATTTCTTTTAGCCGTACATTACTTTTTGCTCAAATATTTCCAGGTTATGCAGACACTCATCATAATATTCATTCATTCTATTAGCATCATAATTCCAATCCCTGACTCTTGCAATTAAGTTCTGGTTGTATTCATTGACCTTCATCAGGTCTTTTGCTGCCAGCCAGTAACCTTCGGGCGTAATTCTGGCCGCACGCCACATGCCCTGTGGGTCACGTACTGTATTGATTTCGAGCGAGAGGCCATTCTCAAATGTATGCAATAAAGTACCGGCAGAATCTAATGGGTTTGCCCACCCTGCTGTTGTCAAGCTGCTCAATAAATGTTCCTGAGTAAAATCTACTTCCACCTGAACTTGTGTTTGGCCGTTTAAGCTAAGGTTTTGCAATGAGCTGATTATGTTGTCTGTAAAGTTGTAAATATCTTCAGGACTGACATTCAAAGCTTGATCTGTGTAGGACATAGATTTGTAAAATCCGAGAGCAAAATTTTGAACATTAAATTCAGTATTATAGAAAGCTACAAATTCGGGCAAAGT
>JAJDAE010000251.1 GCA_029262035.1 Candidatus Zhuqueibacterota bacterium | reverse complement strand
ACCAAAAGTTCTACTGCTTCAGCAATATAACAAATTTCGCCCTGAACTATTCCGGCAATGGTACTATCTTCAGAATTGATAATTTTTAGTATATCAATAATACTTTTGCTATCAATATTCTCAGAAACAGGATTTCTCGCTTCGGTTACTAAATTCTTTATCTCATTAAATACAGTTTTTTCCATAAAAGCTCCATACTAAACCTTCAATTATTATCGGCGTATTAGCTCTAAATCACTCTAAATTTAATAGCTTTTTAACTCTTCTTAAACTTCACTATTTTGTTTTTGTAAAGCCTGATGCATAAATGACGAACCGAACCCAACTAATATCGTGGTTAGACTGCCCACAACTGTGTATAACGGCCAGGCAATTTGAACCGCTCCGATCACGAAAGCCATAACAACAAGCGCTGAAAAGAACCCAATTATCGCATCCTTTTGAGAAGCTTTTTTACTTATCATACCAAGTAAAAATGAGCCAAGGAGCCCACCATATGTATATGAGGCAATACCGAGCGCGACTTCTACCACGGTCCCCTCCAAACCAATGAAAGCCAGGGCTGCACCAATAAGCACAACTCCCCAGCCAAGTGTGACAAGTCTCGATATTTTTAACAGATGGGCATCTGACTTACCTTTGCCGGCTAGGGGTACATAAATATCCAGAATAGCTGCGCTTGATAAACTCGACAGACTGCTTGATAGCGTACTCATTGCAGCCGCAAACAATGCAGCAACGATAAGTCCGCTAATGCCACTCGGCATATCTTCAACGATATATTTAGGGAAAATACCGTCTGCGCGGGTGAGGCCCAATTCCTGATAACTCATTCCGCTATAATGAGCATAGAGCAAAGTCCCTAATACCAGAAAAAGGAAAAATTGTAAAAACACTGCAAACCCGCTTGCAATAATCGCCTTCTGGCTTGAACTTTTGTCCTTACAGGTTAAAACTCTTTGAACGGTTATCTGGTCCGTGCCATGTGAGGCAAGACTAAAAATCGCACCGGCAAAAAGCGCTGTAAAAAACGTGAAAGGTTGTTTTATGAAATCTGCCCACACCAAATCAGAACCTGCGTAAAACCACTGTAGTTTGTTGTCGTCTGCTGCCCATTCAGCGACAGTAGCAAATCCGTTTGGTAACTTGTTCAATATTAAGAATCCGGCTAAAATCGCACCGCCGATATAAACGGTCATTTGTACCACATCCATCCAGATAACAGAACGAATTCCGCCAACGTATGTGTAAATTATGGTGAGCACACCGATAAGCAAAATTGAAACAGCATAATATTGGCCATCTGTGAATCCTGTTAAAACGCTGCTGCCTTTGATGATTAAAGCAAGTGGAATCGCGGTTGCAAACAGACGTACACCATCTGCAAGCACTCTGGTTCCCATAAAAGTGATGCTGGCTACGTTTCGCATCTTCTGGCCAAAACGAATACCTAAAAAATGATAAGCAGTGTTCATTTCGCCGCTATAGTAGGCGGGAATGAAATAAAGCGCTACTAAAATACGACCGACAACATAACCAAATGCGAGTTGAAGAAAGGTCATATTTCCCTGGTAAGCAATGGCCGGGATACCAATAAAAGTCAGCACACTGGTTTCGGTGGCAACAATGCTAAACATCACTGCTACCCACGGAATTTGTCTACCGCCTAAGAAATAATCCGTAGTATTTTTTTGATTGCGACCGATCCAGGCTCCGGCACCAGCTGAAAGCACCATATATACAACTACAATCGTTAGATCAATATTAGAAAAGCCCATTATTCCACCCTCGCTTTTTAGTTTTACTCTATGGTTAACAACGATTTCATTGCCGCATTATGAAAATCACGCCGAACCTGGTACATACCGCCGCGCTCACGAGTTGGATGCACGCGGTTTGTTAAAAGGATAATCGCAATTTTTTCATTTGGGTCGATCCAAAATGATGTACCGGTATACCCGGTATGCCCAAAAGAACCCTTAGAAAAATAATCTCCCGATGAGGACTTTTCAGCTTCAGTTGTTCGCCATCCGAGTGCGCGGGTACTACTTTCCGGCATATTTTGGCGTGCGGTCCAATATTTTACAGTGGCGGGTGAAAAGAAGCGTCGATGCTTATATATGCCGCCATTTAGGAGCATCTGTGCCAAGGCTGCAAGGTCTTCTGCCGTTGAAAACAGACCGGCATGAGTAGAAATACCCTTAAAAAAATGTGTGTTCTCGTCATGGACATCCCCGTGAATCAGGTCGCGATTCATGCTGCCGCCAATTTCGGTCGGGACAATTCGGGGCAAGAGGGCTTTCGGTGGAGTGTACATCGTATTTTTCATGCCCATCGGTTTATAAATCAAGTCACTGGACAATTTGTCGATGCGCTTGCCGGTGACAGATTCAAGAATATCGCCTATCATGATCAAACCCAGATCTGAATAAATCATCGAATCGCCCGGCGTATAATCCAATGGCAGGTCAAAAATATAGTCAAGCGCTTCTGCTTTATTTTCAGCTTTATTCCAAAGATCCACCCACCAGTGTGCGCCGGAAGAATGGGTGAGAAAATGACGCAGCGTGACAGAGTCTTTTTCACCACCGGTAAACTTAGGCAGGTAACTTTTGACCGGCACATCCAAAAGCAGCTTTCCCTTTTCCCACAACTGCATCGCACTCACTGTGGCGGCAACCACTTTAGTTACAGATGCAAGATCATAAATAGTCTCAGTATCGATTTCCGGAGAAGTCGGGTCATAGGTCTGCCGGCCAAAACTGCGGCTGGCGATCAACTCGCCATCCCGAACAACCGCAATCTGCGCCCCGGGGAAAACCGAATCTGCAATTGCCTGGTCAAGGACTTCATACGCGTCCTGCAGAACACTATCATCAATTTCTTTGACCAATTCCATTTTAAGCTCGTCCCGCTCCAGGCCGTCACCTATTTCATGAAACCCGGGTATTGAAACAGGAAGCCTGGCTGTGATTGGAATTTCACCGAAAATAGCGCGTGTCGCTGCCCGCACGGCCAGGGATTTGGTTCCATAAGCGCAAAGGTAAGATGGCACATTCGGCATTTGTCGCAGTACATAAGGTGAACCAAGTGAAACAACTGCCGTTGGTTTATCAATTTGAAAAAACTTAGCCAGCAGCTTGGTTGTGGTGTCCGGTAAAGTCACAGAGCCCTTGTAGCTTCCCCACTTTACGAACGAACCCACAATAACAGCCTGCGCAGAATCGGTTTTGGTCATTATTTCCTGCAGCTCTTCTGTTGTAGTGCGCGGATCAACGTAAGCCGTTCTCACGATTGGAATTCTTTTTGCAACCTCCCGATTGAGGACCTCTCCTCTGTATGCGCCACCCTCTTCATCTGTAATGGTCACCACAAGCACGCTATCGATATTCTCAGCATGAAGTGGCAGGATGTTTTTATCATCACGCAGCAAAGTTATAGCTGCATTGGCGATTTCTTCTGATTTCCATAGAAATTCAGGTTTAGCCAACACCGCCTCAAGGTTTTCAATATCAAAGGCTGGCTTTTTGTCCAGGCCCAACTCTAACTTAGATTGCAGAATGCGTTTCACCGACTCATCAATTCGATGCATCGAGATCCGACCTTCCTTTGCTGCCTTAACAACAAAACGAAATGTCAGCTCAAAATCAGGTGGCAGTAACAGCATATCAACCCCTGCGTTAAATGCCATAACGGCAGCCTCGCCTGACCAATAATTTTCTGTTATTCCACCCATCTCCATGGCATCCGTAAAAACCAATCCTTTAAATCCCATCTTTTTCCTGAGAACATCCTGTATAAAATAAGGGTCCAGCGTTGCAGGTCGCCCTTCCATTTGAGGAAAAGCGCTATAAGTGATATGTGCAACCATCATCGCTTTAACACCTGCATCCACAGCTGCCTGAAAAGGCGGCAATTCGGTGTTTTCAATTCTCTCCTTCGAGGCCGTTACGATGGGTAAATTTAAGTGTGAATCAACATCGGTATCTCCATGACCCGGAAAATGTTTTGCAGTTGCCAAAAGTCCGTTTTCCTGTAAACCACGGATAAATTCTGCCCCTAACTTTGCAACGTTCTCCGGAACCTCTCCATAGGAGCGGGTATTTATAATAATGTTATCAGGATTATTGTTGACATCCATCACAGGTGCAAAACCGACATGCACGCCGATTGCTTTTGCTTCAGTGGCAGTTATCTTTCCCATTTCATAAGCGAATTCTTCAGAGCCGGTGGCGCCAATAGCCATATTTTGGAGAAAATCCGTAGCCTGATTGATACGCATGGTTAGCCCCCATTCGATATCTGCCATAATCATTAAAGGGATTTCTGATTCAGCTTGTAGACGTTCAATGGTTCGGGCGACTTCATAGGGCATTCCACGAAAAAACATTATCCCGCCAATGTGGTAATTTTCAACCAAATTAATGAGCCTTTTGAAACCACCATTATTTTCATTATAAAAATTGGGGACATACGCAGGCGCCATCATCTGACCTACTTTTTCCTCAAGGGTCATGGTGGATATTTTATTATCAACCCAACTTCTTTCCGGGTTTACATGGAGTTTTTTAGCGCAGCCCACTAACAGAAACAAACTTGCTATATAAATAAGTTTTCTCATTATTTTTCCACCCTTCATTACTGAAAATATATTTTATTTAAATTATTCTTTACTTCCGTGGAAATCAAGGCTGAGGTCATTTTCATTGAATTTAATACTGCTCCTGCCTCAGGCGATAAATTTTGTTTTACATACTTAAACTCAATCCCGTCTTCTTGGGCTAATTTTTTAAATTCACTAAACATAGCAGATGACTCATTAAGAACTCCCCCGGTTAAGGCTACTTCGTATGACGGGTTTAATCCAACTTGCTTAGCAGCAGTTAGAGTTAATTGAAGTAACGACTTAGCTGCGGAATTGACTATTTCTTTAGCGTCCGGATCATTCTTTTCCGATTGTTGACAAATTAATTTAGCGCATGATGAAATAAAGTTTTGAGCATTCGTTTGTGAATAGAGCATTGTCATTAGCTCTTCTGCATGACTTACGTTATAAAATCCTAATAATTCTTTTGTTAGTAGAGATTGAGGTTTGTTAAACTGCCAATCAGTTAGTGCTTTTCGAATAGCTTTTCTACCAATATCAAAACCACTGCCCTCATCTCCCAGGAAATATCCCAAGCCCCCTATTTGCCTTAATCCCCTTTTATCCCGAATTATACAAACTGAGCCTGTTCCCGCCGCAACCAGGATACCGGACCGTTCTTCAAATATTGAATAATACCGGATTTCTGCGTCCGTCATGACTGAAAACTTTTTAATACCGACAGAAGTTATAATATTTTTTGCAAACTCTTTTTCTTTTTCTCTTCCTGCTCCTGCAAATGCAAATGTGGCCCAGGCAATATTTTTGATTTCACTCTTAGTGACCAAAGAATTTATTAAATCTTCAATAAGCTGTTTTGCGAGTTTGGCGCCAAGAACAGCTATGTTCCCTGCACCGAATCTCACTTGTTTAATCAGTTCACCCTTCTCATTTGTTAATATTGCGGAAGTTTTGGTACCGCCGCTATCAACTCCGATATAATACATTCCAGCCCTTCACTTATACTTCAGTCGTTTTGTTTTAATATGGAATAGGACAATATCAATAAATTTGGCTTTTACTTCTACTTAAATTTTTTCAAAAAGCAATACTATTTTATCTTTTTCTTTCTTTTTTATAAAAAACTACTATATTATTTTTTATGAAGGCACTAATCGCAAAACTCCATACCTCACCAGACTTATCATTCAAGTACAAGTGGATCAAGATAGATTCCTTCAAATTTAATTGGCATTGCCATCCTGAATATGAACTTATGTTAATTCTCAAAAGCAAAGGCAAAAGATTTATTGGCGATAGTATATCATTTTACCGGGAAGGTGATTTAGTTTTCATCGGCTCTAATCTACCTCACACATGGTATACCCCCGATGATTCAAGTAAAAATGACGTCGAGACTGAAGCAATTCTCATACAATTTCCCGAAAATTTAGCCGGCATCAATTTCGCAGACGCACCAGAGTTTACAACAATACACCGTTTATTATCAAAAGCTGCACAAGGTATTCAATTTCAAGGTAAAGTGCGAAAATTAGTTTCAGAAAAAATTATTGCCATGAACTCTCTTAAAGGTATTGATAGATTTATTCAATTGCTGGTTATTTTAGATACTTTGGGAAAAGTCAACGATGAACAAATGAAATCGCTCTCCAGCATAAAATTTGTGCACAATTTTCAGCCAAGGCAGCAAAGCCGGATTGACAGGGTTTGCACCTATTTGAACCAAAATTATAAAGAAAACATAAGTTTGGAGGATGCGGCGGCAATCGCCGCGATGAGTATGACTGCCTTTTGCCGTTTCTTTAAGAGATCCACCGGCAAAACATTTATTGACTTTGTTAATGAATTGCGAATCGGCCACGCCTGCAGTTTGCTAATTGAAAGTGATTTGACAATTGCTGAAATTTGTTATGATGTCGGTTTTAATAATGTTTCAAACTTCAACAGAAGGTTTTTAGAACGGCACTATATCTGTCCGAAAGAATACCGCAAAGAATTTACAAACACTGCCCAATCTCGCTGATCTATATATGATTTTCACTATTTTTTCGTACAACCCTGATTATTTTGCGATGTCTATCAATTATAACATAACACAATTTTCTTACTCTGCATAATCAAAATCTATGTTAAGATAGTATCTTTTTAGGGTAAAATAAAGGTAGAAGTTACAAAGTTCAAACATTACTTTGGATACTATTAAGCAAACCCCGAGATTCTTTTCATTAATTATTCACGTCATCTTGCTCTAAAAACGGTTGGCTTGAAAATGTAATACTTTTGTAACCATAAATTATATAATCAACTATCAGGTGATAGTTACATTAACCAGTAATAAAATAAGGAGGGCTAATTTATGTTCAACTTAAAACGAATTTCAGCATTCATCATCGTAATGCTTGCTTTTCCAATTTTAAGTTATGCGCAATTGACTATCCAGGGAAGCGTAAAGGATAGTCGTGGAGAAGGACTCCCGGGAGCCAATATTATAGTTAAGGGTACAATCCTGGGTACAGCAAGCGACAATGATGGAAATTTTACATTGATCGTATCCGAACCATCAGGGCAGACTACTATTGAGGCTCGTTTCATCGGCTTCACCACAGGAAGTCAAACTGTTACAGAGACAAGCGGTACTGTCGAGTTAAATTTTGAACTCTCAGTGGACGCTTTGCGGTTTGATGAAGTTGTCGTTACGGGAAGTGCAGCGGCAATCAGTAAAAGGCAGCTTGGCAATACCATTGCAACAATCTCAGGTAGAAGCATTACAGAATCCGGTGCTTTGGATATCACAGGCTCGCTATCCGGGAAATTTGCCGGAGTACAGGTAACACAGAATTCAGGAGATCCAGCTTCCGGGATAAGTGTAAGATTAAGAAGTGCGAGTACAGTAAATGGCGTTTCGGATCCCCTCTATATTATCGATGGGGTCATTGTGAATAATACTTCTAATGATCTTCTTGGAGTTAGAAGTGTTGTGCAGAATCGAATGGCAGACATCAATCCAGATGATATAGAACGGATAGAAGTAATCAAGGGCGGCGCGGCGGCGGCCATCTATGGCTCAAGAGCTAGTAATGGAGTTGTCCAGATTTTCACAAAGAAAGGTAAGCTTGGCAAACCAACTGTTACCTTCGGGTCACGGGTCAATTTTAATTCATTGCGGAAAAAGATAGACTTCAATGAAGTGCCGTTAGATTGGGTAAATGCCAGTGATGTCACTGATCTATCGACTGTCGCTGTAGAGCGCTTTGACTATCAGGACATGGTATTCGAGAACAGTTCAGGTACGGATAACTATTTATCTGTATCTGGTGGTATGGGAAGTACGACCTACTTCGGCTCGTTTTCTAATCTTGAAAACAATGGAATCATGAAAAGTACAGACTTTGGCCGGAGCAGCGTGCGGTTAAGAGTCAACCAGATAGTTAATGACTGGGCTTCATTTTCACTTGGAACCTATGTTTCCACCAGTAACAGCCATGACATGCCGAATGGCGGTTTTAACCCTGGCGTTATACCGACAATTTTGTTTTCAAACAACAAAATAAATCCAGCAGCAGACGCTGACGGAAATTTTCCAACCATGACATTTTATCCAAATATTCTTGAGTACATACAAACTTTTGATTTTCAACAAAAGAATAAAAGATCTATTTCTGATATTCAGTTTACACTAACCCCCGCTATTGGACTGCAAATAAACTATGTGTTGGGTTATGATGATTCACGTTCAACCGCATCAACATTTTCTCCAATTGGGACAACCACACTTACAAGTGGCAGAGCCAGAGCATCGAACCTCAACAGAACGCAAATCAACAGTGATCTTAATGCAACTTATAAGGCCTCATTGTCAGAAGACATTTCATCTATAACTGCTGCCGGTGGTTCTTATCAATATGATGAATCAGAGCTCGGCACAATCGCTGCCAGCGGGCTTGCTCTTGGCGTTGAAACCACAGCAGGTGCAGCAACAATTTCTACCACAGACTTTAGCACCCAAAGATCTATTTGGGGTGGATATATTCAACAGACATTTGGGTTAAAGAATAAACTCTTCCTAACCGGAGCTGCCAGAATTGACGCATCTTCTGTATTCGGTGATGATGAAAGAAGTCAGTTCTACCCGAAAGCAAGTTTGTCTTACATCATTTCAGAGGAAGATTTCTGGAACATTGGCGCAATTAATAACCTTAAACTTCGGGCTGCCTGGGGACAAGCTGGTAATTTAACCGCAATTGGAGAATTTGACCGGCTAACAAATTACAACGCAGTCAGCATAGGCGGTAACTCCGGGTTAATCTCACCGACGTTAATAGGTAATCCTGATTT
>JAJDAE010000026.1 GCA_029262035.1 Candidatus Zhuqueibacterota bacterium | reverse complement strand
GTGCTTGTCTTTTATAAAACTTTTAATACTTTTGTACATTCGCATAATAATGCCTCCTTGACTGTGTTGATTAAGTTCAACGTATTTTATTTAAAATACTACAGCGAGGGGGCATTTGCAATTCAATATAGGAACTGGCTTGCGTTTTTTGCGATGCCGGAATCTCAATCTGTCAGCGGAATCATTTGAGGGCGAGATTCCGGTATGCCCTTAAGAACGGGCAACCGGAATGACATTTGATGGTTGCCTGTTTTTCTTATTTGCAGCGCTTCTTTATTTTCCCCAAAAGACGAGTTCTTCACTTGCTTTAAGACGTCAAAATATTTATTTTTAGGCACCGTTACATTCCCTCGATAATCAGGAGAAAAAACTCAATGCCATTCTGGAAAGCACCTGCTATTTTTCTTTTATTAATCACTGCAAATTTGCTCACAGCTCAAGATTACTGGCAGCAAACTGTAAATTACAAAATGGATATCACGCTGTTGCCGGCGCAACACGCGATAGTCGGGGAGCAGAGCATCACTTACGAAAACCACTCACCCGATACGTTGCACAATATTTATCTTCATCTTTACCCGAACGCTTACAAAGACAAAAACAGCATCTATGCAATTGAAGCGAGGGAGTTTCATAAACCGGTTATTATCTCGCCGGAGGACAATGGCAGCATCGAATTCGAGTCGTTTAAAATTGTGATGAACGGACAGAATAACAGCCACGCAGTCACGGCTTTTAAGGTAAATGACACGATTTTGGAGGCAAGTCTGCCGGCGCCATTGCCGCCCGGACAAAGTATGCGGCTGGAAATTTCTTTTTACAGTAAAATTCGAAAACAGACAAGCCGTTCCGGGTACCGTGGTTTTCAATATGATTTGGCGCAGTGGTACCCAAAGGTGTGCGTGTACGATGAAACCGGCTGGCAGAACCGGCAATTCCATTACAACGGGGAGTTTTATGGTGAGTTTGGTAAGTTTGAGGTGACTCTCAATACGCCGTTTGAGTACATTATTGCCGCAACTGGCGTTGTGACCGATGGCGACCCCGGTTGGGAACTTGTGCGGATTAACCCCAAATGGTCACATGCGCAATGGCAAAAACGCCGTGGGGAAATTCGGGAAACCATGCAAGAGGAATCTGCCAAAGGGAAGATGCGCCAGGTGACTTTTACCGCAGAAAAGGTACATGATTTTGCCTGGAACGCCTGCCCCGATTTTTGGTATGAAGGCGGCGAGTGGGACGGCATCCCCATTCATGTTTTGTATCGTTCTTCTGTGAAATACCGGT
Source organism: Candidatus Zhuqueibacterota bacterium (assembly GCA_029262035.1). Classification (GTDB taxonomy): domain Bacteria; phylum Zhuqueibacterota; class Zhuqueibacteria; order Oceanimicrobiales; family Oceanimicrobiaceae; genus JAJDAE01. Next base: position 1,861 of record JAJDAE010000026.1, on the reverse strand, counting down.
GGACCAAACGTGTTGTGGAGCGTTCGGCACGGGCACTGGCCTGGTTTTCTGAAAAGGTTGGTCGCTACCCCTATCCACAGCTTACAGTGGTGCATGGTCTGCTTAGCGGCGGCATGGAATACCCCATGCTAAATATGAACCGCACCGAGCGCGAAAGCTTGATTTTACATGAAGTCGGGCACATCTATTTTTACGGTATCCTCGCCAATAACGAGTGGAAAGATTCCTGGTTAGATGAAGGCTTTACTACTTTCTATACACGCTGGTACATGGAAAACCGTTATGGCAAATGGCAGTACGAACGCGAGAAATTACTCGGACGGTTAACCTGGCTGCAGCGTAAGCGCCCAGCGCATAACCGGCGTGAAATTAGGAGAAAGCGTATTATAGATTTACAAAACGCCGGGTATGATGCGCCAATGGGTTTAAGCGCCGAGCAATTCAGGGAGGACTACATTTACCAAACCAATGCCTATGGCAAGAGTTCTCTTTTCTACGATATGTTGAAATATGTGGTTGGAGATTCTGTTTTTGATGAAGTTTGTCAGACTTTCTTTCAACGCTGGAAATTTAAACACACAAACGAGGAACGATTCCGGCAGATTTGTGAAGAAATTAGCGGTGAGGATTTGGGCTGGTTTTTTCGGCAATGGCTGCATGAGACGCCCCAAATTGATTACGAGCTGGGAAAAATTAAAAGTCAGCGACTTGGCGAAGATTGGTTTACAGAAGTCACCATTCTGAAAAATGGTACAGGTGAAATGCCGGTTGAAGTGGAACTGAAAACCAAAAACGGCACGACCCTGACTAAGCGTTGGGATGGACAGGCAAATCTTGGCAAACTTAGTTTTACTTCAAAAACAAAACCGCACAAGGTCCTGCTCGACCCGAAAAATATTATCCTCGACAACAACCGTTTTAACAATGGCGAGCGCAAAATTGAATTTATGTTTGAATATCCCGGCCTGGCCTATCTGCCTGAAGACGCTTACCTGGTTACCTGGAAGCCAAATGCTTGGGGAAATAAGGTGGATGGTTTCCGCCCCGGCATTAATTTTAAAGGCAAAAATGCTCTGAAGAAAAATTTGGAAATCGGTGCATGGGTCGGCGGAAAATCACAAATCTTCGATTTCCGGTTCAAGTATCGTAACAATATTAAGTCGCTTGGCAGCCGTACTTATGGCGGTTTGATGACTCAAAAAATAGAAGGCCGTTTTGAGTTCGATGCCCGGTTATCATTTTTGAAGAGTAAATATTACCGTGTTGCGCCGCAGCATTATTTGATTGTGGGGTTTAACCACAGCAAACTGCTTTCCGGTGACAGCAGTTATGTCCTCCGTAAATTTGATGATTCAGACCTGCGTTTTTATGATTGGCAATCCGGTGTCATCAACAAGGCGTATGCCCGGTACGCCGTTAATCCGCGCGGCCTGAACTGGTTCTCAAATATTGCTCTTGGCCTGGATTTGGCGCAGAAGGATTGGGGCGGCGATTATACTTTCACCTCGGTATTTTCAGAAATAAAACTTTGGCTGCCCAATCAAAGTGAGGGTGTGTTTGCTCGGTTTTACGCCAAGACCTTGGGAGAGAATGACAATGTTCCGATTCAGGAGCAAATATTTTTGGATGGCGCCAATCCACGCACCCGTTTTAGTAAATTTTATTTGCGCAGCCACGGCGCTTTTCCTGAGACTGCGCACTACCATCTGCCGGGCGGCGGCAACCTGCGTGGTTATACCGATAATCCCATTTCCGGGCGACAAGTCCTGGCGCTTAATCTGGAAATCCGTAAGTTGTTCCGGTTGAATTTTCTCGGGCGTAGAATTAAGCGGGTGCTGGGACAAACTTCAATCGTTGGATT
>JAJDAE010000250.1 GCA_029262035.1 Candidatus Zhuqueibacterota bacterium | reverse complement strand
ATATCCCAACACTACCTATCAAAATAGATCACTTAACCGGAATCAACTCCGGTTTTAGCGACGCTTCTCTCAACACCTGCCTGAGCATGGTATATTCACCCGGCTCAAACGGAATCGGCAGCCGGTATGTCAGCCCGCCATGCGCCACATCAACAGACTCGCCATTTGGTTTTTCGATGGCCTCTAGCTTTTGGGAAATGGTCTCAGTCGGCGTCATCCATTCCAGCGTATCGCCAATTTCAATGCGGTTTTTAACATCCATCAAAGCCGTGCCGGTGGCAGCATCATACTCTTTTACCACACCCGCAAAACGGTGGGTCAGCGGTGAAGACACGCCATCCTCGAAATTCTCACCATATTCATCCGGGCGGCGTTTCATGAAACCGGTCATTAGCGTGCGGTTGGCCGTAGCCATTATCTCGCGTAAATTATTTTTATCGAATGGTTTGCCTGCCATCAAATCATCAATGGCGCGGCGGTAAGCGCGAGCAACAGTGGCGACATAGTAAATGGTCTTGCTGCGCCCCTCCACCTTGAAGCTGCAAATACCGGCATCCTTCAATTCGCCGAGCAGTTCAATGGCGCACAAATCTTTGGAATTCATCATGTAGGTGCCGTGTTCATCCTCATCAAGCTCAAATTGCTGACCATCCGCCTTGGACTCTTTAATTGAATATTTTCCATCGATGGGCTTGTATTCTTTTTCTTCCGGCCTGGCCATTTCGGTCTCAACCAGACTGCCTTTTTCCACTGAAAGGTCAAACTCCCAGCGGCAGGAATTGGTGCAGGTGCCCTGGTTGGCGTCACGATGATTGACATAATTCGAGATCAGGCAGCGGCCGGAATAAGCAATACAAATGGCGCCGTGAACAAAAGACTCCAGTTCGATATCCGGCACCTTTTCATGAATAGTGGTCATCTCTTTAATTGAAAGCTCACGCGGCAGGATTATACGCTGCACCCCGATGTCACGCCAAAATTCGATGGTGGCCCAGTTGGTCGCATTGGCCTGGGTCGAAAGATGGATCACACTTTTTGGCCGTAATTTCAACGACTTGTTTATCAGCCCCGGATCGGTCATTATAAAACCGTCCGGATTCAGATCACTCATCTCACAAAACGAATCGAGAAATTTATCGATTTTAATATTGTGCGCGTAGATGTTCATGGTGAGATAAATCTGTTTGCCGAGTGCGTGTGTGTACTCAATCGCCTCTTTAATGATCCCTTTGGTGAAATCATTTTCGCGTGCGCGTAACGAAAAAATCGGCACGCCGGCATAAACGGCATCCGCACCGTATGCGAAAGCATATTTTAGTTTTTCGAAATTTCCGGCAGGCATTAATAACTCCGACCTACCTATTTTAGGTTGAGACATATTCTATATTTTCATCCTGTTATTTCAAATTTTTGAATCGACAAAATACTCAATTTTTGTTTGAAAAGCAATTAGCGTTTTCCAAATTGATTGAACCACAGAGAAATGAGGGTAGCTAACTCTTGCGCACTAATCACAACGTTATTAGCCACAGATGAACACAGATTAGACACGGATAAAAAGGTTTATGAAGTTTGAAGGTATCACAAATAGGCCATGCACGGTGTAGTGTTTGAAAGTTCATAGATAACTTTCTTGTAGTGAGTTGTGGGAAAAGAGGTTTAGTGGTAAGCGCTCTATCTATTAAAAAATCCGTGTTCCATCCGTGGTAATCTGTGGCTAAAAAAAACACTTCTAATTTTATACAATTGTAATCAAACCCTAAGGACAACCTTACCAAATTGCTCCCGATTATCCAGATACTCATGCGCTTTCCCGGCATCTTTCAAATAGAAAACTTTATCAACCACAGGTTTTAATTTATCGGGGAAGAATTTAAGCGCGTCAGCGAGACCGGATTTAGGCCCCATAAAATTGCCCAGAATTTTGAGTTCTCTGAAAAAGACGTGGCGCAAATCGGTGACGGGTTTGTAGCCGGTGGTTGCACCGCAGGTTACCAACCTCCCACCCTTTCGCAACGATTTAATGCTTCTCCCCCAGGTTGATTCTCCAACATGTTCGAAAACTACATCCACCCCGCGTTTGTTGGTCAGGTTCATCACTTCGTCAAAGAAATCATTTTTGGTGTAGTTAATACAAACGTCCGCGCCCAGTTCTGCGGTTTTATCAAGCTTTGCCTGGCTGCTCGCTGTGGTGATAACCCGTGCACCGAGCATCTTAGCAATTTGAATAGCGGCACTGCCCACACCACTGCCACCGGCATGAATCAGAATGTCTTCACCCGGTTGTAAATTAACCTGAGCAACCAGCATGTGCCAGGCTGTGAGAAAAACCAATGGAATTGCGGCGGCTTCTTCAAAACTCAAGCTGAGAGGAATTGTAAACGCATTAGAAGCTGGCGCTTTAACAAATTCGGCGTAAACGCCCCGGGTATTCTGGCCTAAGATTTTGTAATACTGGCACAGATTATCCTTGCCCTCAAGGCAAAACTGACAGGTGCCGCAACCCCAGCCGGGCGCCAGCAGCACTTCATCTCCAACCTTGATATTGTGCACACCCTCCCCAATTTGGGTAATGATACCCGCAGCATCAGAACCCGGAACATGAGGAAATACAAGTTTCAAGCCGGGCCAGCCTTCTCGCACCCACAAATCCAGACGGTTTAGCGCCACTGCCTTGACATTTACCAGCACCTCTCCTGCCCCGACACCCGGAACCGGATGGTCTTCCACATATTCTAATTTTTCAACGCCGCCATGTTCTTGCAGGACGACGGCTTTCATCGTTGGGTTCATAAATTTGAAAGATTATGATTTAATTACAATTTCATTCTCATCTTCAGGAGCTTCAAAAATACCGTTAAAGTATTCCAGATCCCGGCTTGAAATAAAATGTGTTCCCCTCAAATCGCCTTGGTTTCTCAATTTAACTCGGCTGGTCTGCTCATCAAGCTCTATCTTCAAAAAATATATTATAAATTCTGCGCCAAGTTTGGCAGCAAATTTTCGGTACTTATCACGGTCAGATTTTCTCCAGAATCCATATTCAAAAATCACCGACTTTCCTTCGTTGATAAATTGGTCTGCCAGCTTTAGATTTTCAGCAACTACTACTTCTTCAGTCTCGCGAAACTTGGATTCTTCTACCCGATAATTATCATCGGGGTTTCTAAACTCTTGCAGTTTTTCAAAAACTTTTTCATCCATAGAAAGTCGCTGAATCCCTTGAGCCTCCAATTTCCTTGCAAATGTAGTTTTGCCTGATCCAATTTTACCGCAAAGTATAATTAAGTTTGGTTTCAT
>JAJDAE010000249.1 GCA_029262035.1 Candidatus Zhuqueibacterota bacterium | reverse complement strand
AGATATATTGAGGTTCGTATTCAAAAGTAGAGAATCAGCAGTGACCTGACCATTTTCATATCGCAGCATCCAGATGCGGCCGGAGCAAAAATCTCCGTAAATGTAGGCGCCTTGCAATTCAGGCCGGGCAGCGCCGCGATAGATGTAACCGCCGGTTACCGAACAACTGCCGGAAGAATGAGGATAATCTACAATCGGCAATGTCAATCCTGTCTGATTACAACTTGAAGGGTTAAAACAGTCAAAGCCTTCCATGAGCCGCCAGCCGTAGTTTTTACCGCCCTCAATCAAATCTATTTCCTCAAGCCGGTTTTGCCCCACATCTCCAGCCCATATTTGGCCAGATTGCGGGTCGATGCTAAATCGCCATGCATTTCTGAGGCCATAAGCAAAAATTTCCTCCAATACTGTAGAAGAGCCAAGGAATGGATTGTCTGGGGGGATACCGTATTGTACTTCTCCATTAGATTTATCCACATCAATTCGTAAAATACTACCCAACATTGTCAAGGTGTTTTGGCCGTTGTTTCGTGGATCGCCGCCACTACCGCCATCACCAAGAGAAATGTAAAGATAGCCATCCTGGCCAAATGCAATCATGCCGCCATTGTGATTTCGAAACGGTTGCGCAACGCGCAGAATAATTTCCTCGGAAGTTACATTTGCCCGGTTCCCACTTGCCGTCAGTTTTGAGACGCGTGTTTCCCAGCGGGTACCCAGCGGTGCCGTATAATTTATGAAAAAGGTGCCATTGTTTGCATAATCAGGGTGAAAGGCCAAGCCCAACAATCCCAGTTCACCGCCAAACGACAGACTGTCGCTGATATTCAGAAAAACGGTTGTATCCGACGCTTCAGGGTCGTTGTCGTGCACAATGATATTGCCACTTTGTTCCACTACAAAAACCCGATCGGTGCCATCTTTGCTGTGGGTCAAAAGGATTGGTTCACTGTAGCGAAGGTTTGGGAAAGCGTTAATTACTTCCAGCTTCTGTGCTACAGTTTGTGTGGGAAGAAAATTATAGATAGTAAAAAAAGCAAAAGCTAGTAGAGCGTTTGTTTTCATCAGAGTTCCCCTTTTTGTAAGAAATCTAAACCCTTGCACCTCTCAAAAACTTACACTCACATTATCGACTTTCAAGAAAAAGATATTTTTGCCTGGCAAGGTATTTCTGTTGCCGCTAACATCAAATAGAAAGTGTTAGGAGACATCGGAGGATATGCAACATTTCAAGGGTTATACCTAATAAGCTGATGAAGCCTTTCATCAATCTGCTTTCGTAAATTACTGATTTCATACTTGTCGCTTGACACCAAATGAGTAATCATTTCTTTCTTTTCAACCAGTGGCCAGTACAGGAAAAGCTTATTTTTTCTGTTTTTCGCACTTAGCTCAATACTGAAAATACCGGAAAGTTTAAATTCATGGGAGGGGGATATTTTCTTTCTGGCCAATAGACCTCGTTTTACCATATCTGTGAGGACCTTTTGTAAATCTTCTGAAGCTAGATAAAAGGGACTTTGTGCATTGAGGGTTTTGTAAATTTCAACTGATGTTAACGGGGTTTGCAGCCAGAGTACATTGAGGACATCAATTTCTGTTTCATTGGGAATTATTTTACTATGCAGAAATTTGTGCTCATCTGATTTTGAAACTAAGTCTATCATGCCTCGAATGAAGTGGTTGATATTGATTAAGGGGGGAATATCGCTATTTTGTCTTCGCAGCTTTTCTCCAAGAGGATCCGCTCCCAAGTGTGGTACGGGGCCAATATTGTCAACTGTAAGGTAAAAAAGCGAATCTTGTGTGAACTCTAACTCACCCGTTGTCACTGAATTTGTAGCAAATGAGTATTGGAGAATAGTATCATTGAGGAAACTAAGTCGACGTAAACTATAAAGCTTATGTGCATCAGTTACCTGGGTTAGAATTTCTTTTGCTGTTGGTTGATGTGTATCTTTGACTTGGTGCCGGGTAGCTGCAAAAACACCGCTTAGCTGCAAAACAGAACACCAAAAAAATAACCAAGTTATAACTGAACGAGATAGTTTTTTTTCTTAGCTGAAGTGGACATTGGAAAATACCGTGATTTTGGTGTTGAACATCCTATCATCGGTTTAAGTTCCAATCACCTCAAAAAATTGGCCGGTAGCACTTTTTTACGATTTAGCCACACCCCAATAATTAAAACTCATTGGTTTTAGTCCCGGTAAATACATGGTTTCCAGATCGCGAATTTTAAACCCGCCTTCGGTGAGCAGCTTGGGAATATCGCGATTGAGGTTACAACCGCCGCCAATGCGTTTCCAGGTAGGATTTATCCGGTCTTGCCATTTACGGATATTTTCATCGGGTGCCAGACCATGTTCGCAAAAAATAAGCTGGCCATCTTTGCGCAGAACACGCCGCATTTCTTCTAAAGCTTGCCCCGCTTCTGGAATTGTACAGAGAGAATAGGTGACAACAATGGTATCCACACTTGCCGGTTGCAGGGGAATATCTTCGGCAAAGGCAGGCATAAATTCTACCGAAAACTTCATCGTGCTTTGCCTTTCTTCAGCTATCGCCCACATTTCTGCCGAAGGCTCCAGGGCAAAAAGATGGTCGACTTTTTCGGCATCGTAAAAAGGCAAGTTGAGTCCGGAACCTGCGCCAATTTCAAGTACCCGGCCTCCGGCCAGTGGCACAACCTTTTCGCGCTGGCGCATATTTGGCTCAGAGGTGCAAGCAAAGTGAACAACTTTTGGTAAAATATATTTTGAATAGAAACCCATAACTGTGCCATTCTTCAATTAGGTGAATAGAAAAATCAAAAAGTGCCTGGTACGGGAAATATGTTCGTTGTATTGATGCGAAGGGGTTTTTGTAATGACTTAATCGGTCTGATGCCGCTTTATAACCATGAGCGTAACATCATCTTCCCATTTACTTTGATGCCCGAACTTAGCCACTGTCTCTACGATATTATCGAGAATTTCCTGGGCACTATTATGACGATTTTTGAAAACCAACTCTTTCAGACGTTCCAAGCCAAACAAATCTTCATCCCGGTTTTCATGTTCAAAAATGCCATCACTGAAAAGTACCAGCACTCCGCCAAGAGGAATTTTGGCAAATGATCGCTGCAAATTAATTTCAGGTAGGGCGCCTAAAATCAGGCCGGTTGCTTTTAGGTCTTTTACTTCAGTTTCGCTAACCAGAAACGGCGCCGGATGTCCGGCATTAACATAAATTAAATGGCCGTCCTTTTCAATTTCGCCATAAAAAAGAGAGATAAAGCGTGAAGAATAGGTGCTGCGGTAAATGACCGAATTTAATTTTTTTATACTATGCACCATCTTAAACTGGCGTTCAATGCCCATGCGCAGCCCGATAACACAATCTCGCACGAGCAACGCGGCAGGTAATCCGTGACCGCTGGCATCACCGATACAAACGCCGAGAACTTCATCCTCTTCAAACTCGAAAAAGTCGTACAAATCACCACCCACAACTTCGGTGGGCTGGTAATAGGTAACGATGTCATAACCTTCAACTTGCGGCATTCGTTGTGGCAGCATACTTTTTTGGATTTGAGCTGCATGCTCAAGGTCTGTTTTAAATGCGTCAGCAAAAAGCCGGGAGTTTAATGCCGACCGAATGGCATTGAGTGAAAATACAATTTCCTCTTTTACCCAGCCCGGACGCAGGGTAAATAATACCAGCCAATTGTTTTCAGGGTTCCGAATTATGATTGCAGCGGGCGCTACATGTCCGCCATTTACATGCAGCTCGGGTGCGATACTAAAATCTTTGTTGTCATAAACATAACTGCCATTTTTTATAACTTCCTGCACGGGGTCACTTTCAACTGATAGTCGCTTGAGCCGGACTTTTTCAGAGTCGCCAAATTTGTTGACCAAAACGAACTCGTCACCCCTTTTTTCAAAGAGCCACATCCTTTTAATATAAAGTTGCTCACCGAAGTTATTTCTAACCTCTTCCAGAATTGAGCAAAGAAAGCCTTCATGGTTTTTTTTATGGCGGATTTTTTTAAGCAGGTCGTCAAAAGTACGGTAAAATGTTTTTGGGTCGGTCATCGTGATAATTGTTATTTATAAATAAAGGTTCGTCGTCAACGTTTTTGATGTGAATTAAAGAAGAACTATAGGGTGTATTACCTATCGGAGTGGAAACATAAGACCATTTTTAATAAGAATCAACTCTTACTTATGAATTTTAAAATTAACCAGTTGAATAGAATTGCCACGGTGGCCCTGTGCCGGATTTCTCTCCTCTGTACGTTTAGAAACGAAGAAAGACCCATAAAACACCATTTGCATTTTTTAGCTGATCTGGCTATTTTAAAATAAATTTTGATAGCGAAGTCAATAGTTAAACCAAATCAGAACCATGCAAGATAAAATCTATTCTTTACCACAAAATCCAGTCAGTAATTTTCAGTTCGATGAAAAAGTCGCGGCTGTTTTCCCGGATATGATCAAACGATCAGTACCGGGTTATGCCACGGTCATTTCTATGATCAGCGTGTTCGCTCGAGAATTTTCACAAAAAGAGAGTCTGTGCTACGATTTGGGTTGTTCGCTCGGCGCAGCAACGCTGGCTTTACGGCACGGTATTCACCAGCCGGAATGCAGCATCGTCGCCATTGACAACTCAGCGGCCATGATTCAACGCTGCAAGCAGCACTTGGACTTTGATAGCTCCAATGTTGCCGTTAAACTCATCTGCGGTGACATCGAAAATATTTCTATCAAAAACGCATCTATCGTGGTACTTAATTTTACTCTGCAGTTTATAAGACCGGCGCAACGGCTGGCTTTGTTGGAGAAAATCTATCGTGGTATGCTGCCGGGTGGTGTATTGATTTTATCAGAAAAAATCGCTTTTTCTAACCAAAGCAGACAAACATTGCAGACGGAACTGCACCACTCATTTAAACGCGCGAACGGTTACAGCGATCTGGAAATCAGTCAAAAACGCACTGCGTTGGAAAAAATCTTAATTCCCGAAACCATTTCTGCCCACCAGGAGCGATTGCTAACCGCCGGTTTTTTAACTGCCGAAACCTGGTTTCAGTGTTTTAATTTCGTTTCTCTTTTGGCTTTTAAATGATCGACTTCAGCGATTTCTTTGAAGAAATAGAGGACACTCCACTTTCCACCTTAGCGAATTTTCTTTCTGAAAAAATCAGAACCGCTTTGGACCCGGCCAACAACAACGACCTTCAGAAATGGCAACAAGTGTTAAAAAGCCTGCCAAGCATTGAAGCGGCTTCAATCGATCTAAATTCAACAAATATAGATATAAGCCCACCTGAGAATTTTAGTGCGACTGATCGAAAAAAACTAGAGGCTCTGCTTTTGCAGTTTCACCCCTGGCGTAAAGGTCCGTTTAAAATTCACGGTATTGCAATTGATACGGAGTGGCGCTCGGATTTGAAGTGGCAGCGGCTGGAAGATCACATCCGGTCTTTGACGGATAGAACTGTTCTGGATGTAGGTTGCGGCAGTGGTTATCACTGTTTTCGCATGGTGGGTGCAGGAGCCAAATTAGTCTTGGGCCTTGATCCCGGACTCGTATCTGTGATGCAATTTTTTGCCGTAAAGCATTTTACCGGAAATTGCCCGGCTTATGTCTTGCCGCTTTCACTTGAGCAAATCGAGGATAATTTAAGAGCCTTTGACACAGTGTTTTCCATGGGTGTGCTTTATCATCGCCGCTCGCCGTTTGACCATCTTTATAAATTGAAATCTTGTTTGCGCGAGGGGGGTGAGCTGGTACTGGAAACGCTGGTAATTGACGGCAAGGCCGGTGAAATTCTGGTGCCCGAAAGCCGCTATGCTAAAATGCGCAATGTCTGGTTTCTGCCCACTTGCCTTACGCTGGAGTCCTGGTTAAGGCGGTGCGGCTTTAAAAATATCCAACTTGTGGATGTAGTCAAAACTTCGTCAGAGGAGCAACGCAAAACCGAATGGATGACCTATGAGTCACTCACGGATTTTTTAAATCCCCAAAATAAAAACCTGACCATTGAAGGGTATCCCGCGCCCAAACGCGCTATTTTTATCGCGCAATCCGCTTAATCTCTAATCGATCTATAACATCATTTTCATGAATTTTGAATAGGAGTCTCCAGCTTAAAACTCCTGAGGTTACTTATAAATGGAGCCGGGGCTAATTTTATTTTTAGAAATATATATTTAACAAAATGCAAATTATAATTGATATTAAGAAAAATATATCGTACGTTTGGCTGTGAATAATTTAAAAATGAAATTGGCCAGGGTTGAGAAAGAACTATCCCAGCAGCAACTTGCCGATCTTGTGGGGGCAACAAGGCAAACAGTGGGTTTAATCGAGAAGGGCAAATACAACCCTTCTTTAAGCCTTTGTATTAAAATTTCAAAAGCCCTGGACAGGACTTTAAATGATCTCTTTTGGGAGGAGGAAACATGAAAAGTAATAAGACATTTTTAAATATGGATGAGCGTAATATGTTGGTTGCTTTGAAAATAATTGCCCGCATGTATTTTCTCACCATAATTGCAATGCAAGTTGTTGTAATGTATCGCCAATTTGTTTTGGGTCAATCAATTTATGACTTTGAAGACTTTGCTGTTATTCTGACTTTCAACTCCCTGTTCCTTCTGTGCGCTCTTTTGTATTTTGGCGCTATTCCGGTGCAACAGATTAAAATTAAAGTCATTCTTTTAGGTTATGCGGCTATTGTTGTTCTGGGCAGCGTTTTCACTTATGTTAAGTACAATATTTTTCAAGGCGCCGAACTCTCTGTTTCACAAATGGTTGACAAAATTTTTATTGTAATTTCCGTAAGCGGGATAATTGTATTTTTCTTTGTGATGTTTTCGATTTTAGGGAAAAGAAAACTGGATAGAGAAATTGAAAATTGAAGGCTTCTTTTGACAAAGCTAAATTTTCATTCATTCAAAATTTTTAAAACTTCGGGAAGCAGTTTTTGTGTGGTGCTCAAAGCTTCAGGAGCAAATACAGTTTCGTTGCCTTTCCAATCTCCGAAATAACCGCCGGCCTCGCGCAAGATTACCGGAAATGGGCCGCAGTCCCAGGGGGACATAATTGGGTCAATCATAACTTCCAACCGGCCGGTTGCGACTAAGGCGTGCCCATAGGCATCTGACCAACCCGGAGAATAATAGGAGGCCTTGACGATACGCTGCCAGGCATCAAATTTGCCATATTCTTCAAACGCGCCGGCATCGGTGAAGGAAATAATGCTTCGCGCAAGAGTTTCTGTATCGCGGACTTTAGCGGGGCGGCCATTCCAGAAACAGCCGAGCCCACTTCCGGCATAAATCATTTCATCCAGCCCGGGAAAATAGGCTGCACCGACCTCGCATTTATCCTCGATGATTAGTCCGATGAGCACAGCGTAAAGCGGTACACCGCGAATGAATGATTTGGTGCCGTCAATCGGATCTACAAACCACTTGTAGGTCGCATCGGATTTTGCATCGCCGCCGAACTCCTCGCCGACGATGGTGTGATCGGGAAAGCGACTTTTAATGCGGGCGCGGATCAACTCTTCGGCCTTGCGATCTGCCACAGTGACCGGGGAATCGTCCTGCTTAAATTCGGCTTGCACACCATTTTGAAAATAGCCCAGTGTAAGCTTGCCCGCCTGGTGAGCTGTTTCTACAGCGAAATTGATAAATTCGGAAAGATTGTTTTGCATGATTTTAAAACCATAGTTTATTGTTAGTTAAAAGGACTTCCAATCTTTTCAGTTAGGTGCAGGAATGAAATTCCCTATTTATTGTTGCGAGGAGGACTTGAAGTCCTTCTTGAGACTGTGTTCAATTTTTCAAGCAGCAACTGATCCCATCAAAATCTAAACCTTAAGCCAGCAAAAAGTCCATTCGCATCGTAGGCCGGATTCTGTGGATGACCAAAACCTTTTCCATTGGACACATGCATACTTCGCCAGCCCAATACTAGCCTGGCATCAGGATCAATTTTGATTGTAAGCCCGCCGCCATACCTTCTGGTAAAGTTCCATTTCGTCCCTTCCGGGGGAAAATCTTTATTCGTGAAAACCATACCGAAACCAGTTTCAGCAAAGAGGCTATGAAAACGAAAATCAAAGATATCCAACCGTAAGAAACCGGCAAAGCCAACTCCAAACCGTTCAGAATTGAGATTCCGAAAATCTACAACACGGTGGCCTTCCGATATTAAGAAATACGCGTCTGTTACAAGGGACAATCCATTCCAAATGAAGTAGGCCATCTCCATATTGAGTTGGGTTGCTGATATGTGGCGATCGGCATCCTCACTGAAATAGTGCTCTAAATAAGCACCATGAATGACCGAACCCCGTGAAAAAAACGGCTTTGAGGCTGTGGAATCCTCACCAATATCCTGAGCCTGCATCGACCCAAAACCACAGAACGTCATAAATGTCAATACCACTATCTTCCGCATACTTACTCCTGCAAATCTGGTTATAGTTTTACGTACTACCAGTATGGATAAAGATCGGGATTCATATATTCGGCAAGGTTGTTTTTCATAAAAATTGCTTTTTGTTTGTTAAAAATGAGTTGCGATACATAGTACCTAAAATCGATGATTGCCCTATGTTTTACTTTTGTAGAACCAATTTCTTTGTTACTGAAAACGTACCTGCTTGCAGTCTATAAAAATATATTCCAACCGGCAGTTCTTTTGCTTCCCAGGTAGTTTTATGTGATCCCGCGTCGTGAAATCCACTTGTTAAAATTGCTATTTCCTGGCCATAGAGATTGTAGATTTTTATGGTCGCGTAACCCGATTTTGGAGTCGTGTATTCTATTGTTGTTGTTGGATTAAATGGGTTGGGAAAATTTTGGTGGAGAAAATATTCTTCAGGTGCATGTTTTTCGTTTTTTACTGATGAGGGATTGCCGACGCCGTCAATTGCTACCCGAATACGATTTTTTAATTCCAGATAGGTTGGCATAACTTTTATCAATAAACTTTTGACAGATAACACGCCTACCAAATTACGCTCACGATCAATCCAGGGACTGAAACCAAATGCGCCTTGCGAGCTCACTTCAATGGATTCACCGGACAAAGTATCTTTTCGTTCGATCCATTGACCAATGCCATAACGTGTTTCGGGTAGTTTGAGGCCAAGATAAGCGTATTTCTCATAAGGTGTTTCCACAATGGGGACTCCAAAAGTCTGGTCTTTCTGCATCTCCTGAACAGCCTGGTTTGACAGTATTTGTGATCCATTGAACTGCCCATGGTTCAAAATCATTTGTAGAAAATTTGCATATTCATGGGCAGAGGATTGCGCGCCGCCGGCGATTCGATAATTCTCGGTTTTACCCAATCCCTGATAATCTGTGCCGTCCATGCCGAGCGGTTGGGCAATTCGTTCCTTAAAAAGAGTCTCCCAATTTTTGCCTGTTACGATCTCTGCTATTTGTCCGGCCACATGCATCGAGACGCCGCCATATATAAATGCAGTTCCCGGGCTTATTTGAAGGTCAACATTCTGAGCGATTGAATCTACGGCTTGTGCCAACGTAAGACTTAAATCTCTATTATAAGAAGACTTTCCGGGCATGCCGGCTGTATGAGAAAACATCTGCCTAATCGTCATGTTACCTTTTTCTTGGGTAAATTGCGGCAGATAATCCTTTACGAAATCATCAAGCGCAATGAGTCCATCATCAACAAGAGACATGATGACGGCTGCTGATAACCATTTGGT
>JAJDAE010000248.1 GCA_029262035.1 Candidatus Zhuqueibacterota bacterium | reverse complement strand
TAACCAATCCGCCTTTTGGCGTGATGCTGTCAATTTCTGTTTAAAATGTGGTGGCGATACCTGCCTCGCCACTGGTGGCAAGAAAGCCTGCTTTTCGCAGTTTGTGTCAGATACAGTTCCGCCCCTCATCTGCCTGCAGGCAGAAGTTGAGTATGAGAGCCAGGCCGGTCCGGTACGAATACCGTTAAATGAGCTTTATTCTGATGATGGGATTGTACCGCACACATTGCCGCCGAGGTCGCTGCTAAAACGTATTTTCATCAAAATTCAGCCGGGAACAAAAACTGTTTTTCGGAAACTCGCTCAACGCAAAAGTATCGATTACACTTCTCTGACTTGTGCCATTGCACTTGATGCGGAGAAAAATCTGAGAGTTGTGCTTGGGGGCGTTCACATGGGCCCGGTACTCGTGGAAGGTGATGTTAATTCTGACGTCAAAACATTGATTAGAACCGCGATGAAAACTGCAAAAACGGTGGAGAACGATATGTATTCCCGCGAGTATCGCAGAAAAATGATAGGTGTTTTTATTGAGGAGGGGATTCAGGAAGTAGTGGGGTAGGTAGAATGTTAGGGCAAACATTGGCTGAGGCACCCCGGTTAAGGTCACACAGCATCGTTTAAGGAGTGAGAGTTTTGAATAATCGCCCCATATGACTCTTCTTTATGAGTCGCCTGCGTCCAAGCATATCTACGCTGTAGTGGCTTTCTTTCGCGCACAAAACCAAATCCCCTGCTCAGGAATGGAGCAAACCAATATACTTGCAGCAATGTCCAAAATAGACCTGCAATAGCCAAATCAGAGAAGCCAAATTTATTTAAGTGCCAGAAAAGGGCAATAGAATTTATCGAGATCAATACGAGATGAGCCCATATCTGCCCAATATGGCGTTTCGTCTTTCCTCTAGTTTTTCTTGTAACCGTATACATTGGTTTGTTTGGTCGCAATGCTAAAAACAGGCCTTGCATGTATACCGGGAAAAGGGATGTCCAGGCTCTTGTCATGGATAGACTCCTGTTTGAGAGGAGGAAGGTTAGAGCTGTTGGAATACACAAGGATGAGACTTTCAAAAATAGGTAGACATCGGATGCGGGGATGACATAGATATTTGTTATTAGTGAAATAGCAATAAGGGCGAGCATGACGGGTACGCATAACGCAGAGACAATATAAGACAAAGCAGTTTCAAGATAATGGCATTTTTGACGTAAAGTCAGGCTCCGTTGAATTAATGGATTTTTTCTAAAGAAAATGCGAAGGGTGTCAGCCGCCCATGTGCGCCGCTGTTTATAAATTGAAGGAAGATCGAATGGTGCGAGGCCAATTGTATAGTTTTTATTAATGTATTCTGTTGTATACCCATTCAAGTGAAGAACATAAGACGTGTAAAGATCTTCTACAATGTTCCATGTCTGAAATCCTTTAATGGTTTTTAAGGCCGACCGCCGATAAAAAACACCTGTTCCACAGGAGATTGCCGCATTGTCTGCATTTTTTGCAGGGAGGTTTCGTTCATAGAAATATGTGTCATGGTTAAAATCTCCTTCGGGCAGATTGTAGAAACTCTGCTTGGTGGCAACCAATGCCACGTTTGGTTTTTTAAAATAACCAAGTAGATCTTTGGCAATATCAGCCTCTACGACAAGTTGATCGGAATCTAAAACAAGTATGAAATCACCTTTAGAGTATTCCAGACCATAATTTAGGTTGCCGGCCTTGTAATTTTCAGGCTTATTCTCTCTGGATAGGTAGACGACATTATATTTTCTGGCAAGTGCTTCCAATTCTGAACGCCCGCCATCATCAAGGATGTAAACAGTTTTCTCTTTATAGTTAATATTAATTACGGCGCGAAGGGTATTTTCAAAGAGCGATATAGGTTCATTTACAATGGGTAGAAACACATCAAGAGTTCCTTCCGGCTCTGCAGGTCTTTTGGGAATATGTCTTTCGGTCCAGTGGTTAAAGACTTTTAAGAGAATGAGGCTTAAAAAGCCGAGTTCGCATACCACCAAAAGCCATCCAGAGGTGTACTGAATGTTAAAGATCAGCCAGATGTTATAAAGTAAGGCTGAGAAAATTGATATAATGCTCACCAATTTTTCTTTTCTATTCATATTCCTACTTTGTGAAAAGAGCAGATTGACTCTTTCCCACAAGGCTTTATTATCCTTTCCTGTTGTATTTGACTACTCTTATTAACGGACAAATTTTTCAAGTTTTTGCCTGATAACTTTAACCCAGAGATGAGGCTTTTCCGATAGCTTATTGTTGAGCGGGAGGAAAGAGCCTTTCGGGTTCTCAAATCCAAGTGAATATATTTTTTCTTTTTCAGCTTCATACTTCAAATGAAGTCTCTGATTCCTGAAAAGGAGTGTAAAATGGTCTACACTAGAGTTGACTAGGAGTATGGCATTTTCTGTATTTTCCTCATCAGTTGGCCTTGGGATTAAAAGGCTGCGGCCATGCAGTCTGGAAAGCGCCTCTGGTTTTGCTCCCAGAGTATGTAGTAATGTCGGAACCAGGTCAATATGTGATGTCATGTCAGTTCTTTTTTCGGAGGGAATGCCTGCCCCTGAAATGACCATCGGAACCATTGTCTGGATATCAGACTGGCGGCTCGAGTGAAGCCAGGTTTCATCATCATAAAATGATTCTCCGTGATCTCCTGTCACCACAATAATGTTTTTTTCAGGGTCAATTCCTTCTATAAAATTCCCAACGATATCATCAGTGAAAGCAAGTGAGTTGTGGTACCGGTTGATCCAAGACTGCCGAAACTCTTTGCTTGCTTTGCCGGCATTCATCATGACTGAATAGGACGTTGCTGCTGTTAACGCTGCCACAGGTTTATAGTATTCAAATTTAGCTGGATATTTATAAGGAAAATGTAAAGAATTAAGGTGTATAAAGACTAGCTGAGGGCTAGTTCGCGTAAGGATTTCTTCTGCTTTCCGTAAACTCCCTCTGTCTTGTTCATACCAATTCCAGGAATCTATTTGCTTATCAAAGATTATCTCGTCAAAATTCAATTCGGACAAGTATTCATTCATACGTTCCCATTTCATATCTGAGCCGGCAAGAAAGGTGGTGCGGTAACCTGCATTGCGCAGAGTCTTGGTCAAAACTGAAGGTACTTTGGCATCAAGCGTTTGATGATAGGTAAAGGGGCTACGTCCATAGAGGCAGGCAAAAAAACCAAGGTGAGAGGTGTGTGTCGTTGAATAATGACGGCTCAGATTAAGTCCGCTTTTGGCCCACTCATTCAGTTTGGGCATCTGATTTTTATTAAGCGAATCATGACGGTAACTTTCAATAATAATAACAACAATATTGTTTTTTGGCGTCCCTAACAGTTTTATTGCATCGGCAGGCGGTGCAGACTTAAGCTTTTTTGCATAATCAGGAAATATTGAGTCCAGCCCCCGATTGATTTCCCTGAGAAGTTCTGTTGGATCTGCTTCCAGTCGTTCTTTAACAGATGCTAATGGCAACGATACAGGCAACATTTCCGTCAATCGAAGAATTAGAATGGGGCGTGTGAAAGAAGATATCGCCAATACGGGGGCAATAAGAAAAAACAGATAAAGCAAAGCTGCTGACGAAGCCCAGAGGAATTTTACTTCGGCAGAACGGCGGTGCAGGAGTCTGCTAACCATAAGCTTAGATATACCGATTAATATTGCAATCAGTACGGTAAATATAATGAGAGCAATAATCATAGAGTAGACTATATCCATGCCGCCGATCATCTCTAATGCTGTATCGTTACCGAGAAAATGAATGCGCTCAGACAGCTGATTGCCCAAAATGCTCAAAGAACAGAGATTAAGTCCCAACCAGATAAAAACCACCCAGCTTGCCCCCCATGTAATCGATTTGGCAAGAATGGGTCGTTTCAAATAAAGCAATCCCCAACTAATTGCCAGTGCTAATGATAGTGGTAAAAGGGGCTGGTTAAAAAGGATGCCTAACAACACGGCCTTATCGGAAAGCTTTAGGTCCATCAGTTCCCAGTGTTGGCTCTTGGAATAAACAAACCATGCCATTCCTGTTAAAAGAATTGACACGGTGAACACTGAAAAAAGCATCTCCAGTAAATGCTGGTGATTATTTGAAGCTGTTTGAGGTGGTTTGACTTTTGTTTTATTTTGCATAAATAATCCAACTTTTGGAAGCATTTGAAGTGTTGTGTTTCAATTGTTACTTACAAAAGCGTAGAAATGCACAAATTGTAACAATCACACGCCACAAAAAACCTCTGATAACTAACATCGAGGCCACTATGAAAGCGTATTTTTATCAAAATTCAGCCTGGAACAAAAACTGTTTTTCGGAAACTTGCTCAACGCAAAAGTATCGATTACACTTCTCTGACTTGTGCCATTGCGCTTGATGCGGAGAAAAATCTGAGAGTTGTTCTTGGGGGCGTTCACATGGGGCCGGTGCTCGTGGAAGGTGATGTTAATTCTGACGTCAAAACATTGATTAGAACCGCGATGAAAACTGCAAAAACGGTTGAAAACGATATGTATTCCCGCGAGTATCGTAGAAAAATGATTGGCGTTTTTATTGACGAGGGGATTCAGGGGTTGCTTTCATAGTTCTTCCTCATTATTTGGCCGGATAACACTCTATACAGAATGAATTGTATCTAAAAAATGGACACACTGAAACTCAAAGAGTTGATTGTTCTCTTTGAATTGTTTAAATAAAATTTAACAGGAGGTGTGTCAATTAAATCAACATCACGAAAGCAATACGACGAATCATTTAAACGTGAAGCCGTTTCAGCTCGTCGGGGATTTTCCTCCACTTCGCTCACCCTGGGTAGAAACCCAGGCCGAGCGACAGAGTGTATGAAGAATATGACTAATAATTTTAGCGAGAAATCACTGGTTGTTTTAGTAGCAAGTGTATTTTTGTTTTCAAGTTCTTGTTACCATTACAAGGTAGTCAAACCAGGACAAGCTTCATTCAGAGAGAATCTAAAAAAAGGAGACAATGTCAAAGTTGTCATGAAGGGTGGTTCCCAATTCAAATTAGAAATTTTGGATGTTACTGACAAGGTCATAATTGGTTCTTATAAACGAAATCAAAAGGTTATTCCTTTTAGTGAGATTTGGCGGTTGGAAAAAAAAGACCTATCTGAGTCACGGATATTAGGAGTGTATGTTCTCATAGGGGTCGGTGTTGCATTAGTAAAGGCTACCGAAATGGTCTTGTTCTTTGGAGATGCAGCAAGCGCACTTGAAGAAGAGCAACGGGAATCTGATGACTGACATTCAATTGTCAAAGTAGTGTGGGTTCGTAACCCACCAGCAAATTCTAACATTCATTTCAACGCACCACCCAGAGAACATACAAAAGTAACTGAACAAAGGAAATGTCGTAACGATTATATCAAGGATAACTAGAATTATGAGCTTAGAATTGTTACCGGTATCTCAGACGCCATAACAGGAATAAGGTTTGACAAGAAACGAGTTATTCCTTTGCTGAAATTCTAAAAATAGAGAAATTATGAGTAAACAAGTGTCTAATCAACGCAAAATCAATCGCCGCAAAAAGTGTACGATTAATTTTAGTGTTGAAATAAAACATATGCAGTATATTATGATCTCATAATAATCATGAAGCACAAATACACATGTTTATATTTATCTTTACTTCTCCTCCTCCTCATGTTGTCAGGATGTGCCCCACAGCTTAGGAAGCCATCGACATATGAGCAGATTAATAATGAGGCTAAGAGAGGTGTGGAGGCGCAGCTTTCTTTATTGGATGGGCAAACCTTCATAACGAAGAATCTTCATGTAGAAGAGGATTCAGTCCGCTGGGATGACCCAAACGCCGATGAGAAACAATCTGTATCCACGTTGATGGTTAGTGATATTATATTTTTTAAAAGAAATCGAGCGGCAAGAGATGGTTTGGGGTATGGCGCTGTTTTGGGCGCTATTTCAGGATTAGTTATTGGATACGCACAGGGTGATGAGCCAGAAGAACGATTTTTTTTCAATACTAAGGAAGAGAAAGCAATGGGACTTGGACTCTTAGGAATTCCAATGGGTGCTATAGTGGGTTCTTTTATTAACTCAGCAGTATTTGCCTCTGATGTTAAGTTTGTAATGAATCAAAGTTCGGAAGAGAGCGCTGAAAGCTCCGAAAGCCTCAACGTTAAAAAGCTATCCGACAGAATGGAGAAAAAGCCTAAAAAAGAGTAGTTCTACTGCACTAACTTTAGGTATTATGCTATCTGCAGTCGCCGGGTGCCCTTGACAAATAAACAAGAAATCGTGGAGCACGTGGTTTTAACTCGTGCCCGAACACGTAAATTTAGCCGACACAAAATGCGCGCAACTGATTAAAAAGTCATCCATCTTACCAAAATCACGACTTATTTAAAACCTTCGCCAAAGCCTTAATCATCTGGTCGTTTTCTTCCGGTAGGCCGATTGAAATCCGCAGGCACTCGGGCATGCCATATCCGGCTAATGGCCGAACGATGATGCCCTCATAGAGCAGTTGTTCAAATACTTCAACGCCGGGTATACCGACGTGTAAAGTAATAAAATTACCCGCTGATTTGATGTAGCGTAAACCAATCCGCTCGAAGCTTTTTGAGATCCGTTCTCTTTCAGAATTATTGAGGTTTACAACTTTTTTGATAAATTTTTGATCCCCAAGCGCCACTTGAGCAGCTTCCATGGCGATATTATTTACATTAAAAGGTTGGCGTACACGATTCAGCAAGTCCGAAATTTTCTCACTGGACATGGCGTAACCCAATCGGAGCCCTGCCAGGCCGTAGGCTTTAGAAAATGTACGGGAGATAATCAAGTTGGAAAATTCACTCAGCCATTCCGTGGTTTTCGGGTAATCCGGACTGGTTTGATATTCGGCATAGGCTTCATCAAGAACCACGATAACTTCTCCGGGTACACGTTGTAAAAAGTGGTAGAGTTCATCCGAGCGTGTCCAGGTTCCGGTTGGATTATCAGGATTGGCGAAAAATATAACCTTAACGGTGTCATCAATGGCCTGCAATATTGCTTCTGTATCATTTGTCCAGTTTTTGTCAGGTACAATAACCATTTCAGCGCTGGTTGCTTTGGTGACAACATAAAACATGGCAAAGGCATGTCTGGAGAAAACAGCGGCTGAGCCGGGGAGTAAAAATAATCGGGCGATAAGATCAAGAATGTCGTTCGAGCCGTTGCCCAGCGTAATCATCTCCGGGGTTACGCCGTGAAGTTCAGACAATGCAAATTTTAGAGGCAAACCGCTGCCATCGGGGTAGAGCGAAGCTGTTTTTGCGGCCAGACTACTTTGTAAATATTTGACAACTTCAGGGGACGGTCCCAATGGGTTTTCATTGGAGGCCAATTTTATTGCATTGGTTATTCCGTATTCGCGCTCAAGCGCCTCCAGTGTTTTTCCGGGTTGATAAGGTTTAAGGTCGAGAATTCCGGGTGTTGCGAGGTTAAATGGATCGCAAAACATAACATCTCCTTTAATTTTCAATCACTTAAGTGAAGCTTCATCCAGAGCGGAGCCGAAGGATAATATTTCAGCAACACAATTTTGCAAGCTCCCATTATATCATTTTTCCGACTAACATGGCAATGCCTTGTCTAACGCCGATACATATTGTTGCCAGTTCAAATTCAGTTTTTTTATCTCTTTTCATTTGGTATAATAATTTAGTCGTGTTAAGGTAAAACGAGATAATTTGAGATGCAAGTTTCTTTACAGAAAGACTAGAAAATCTGTCTTGATTTTCATTTAAAAAAAGAAGGAAATTCTTGAAATCAAGATATGGTTTTGAAAATTCTACTTGTTATTTTTTTGAATTGAATTTACCCTGAGATACTCAAATTTTGGCAGGCTATGGACGAGATTTTTTTCTTGCTTTCAATAAGGATTGTTATTATCCTGTTTAAATTATCCATATCGATCTAATATCAATTTAAAATATCAAAAAATATGCTGAAGAAAAATTATGTTTTACTTCTGTTAGTTTTGCTCACATTTACTTTGAGTTATGGACAAAGTGAAAAATTACTGGAACAGGAAAGAAATAAAAATGGGGATTCAATTAATTTTGTTCAAATAAAAACAGATTCTATTTTTAATAGTAATCAAATAATAACTTTGCTGATTTTACCAAAAAATTCGTTTGAGAGATTTTCTATTAAATTCGGCTATAGTAAGTCGGATTTAAGAAAAACAAGTTCATTTGGGAAAAGCGAGAGTGCGGTAGCTGCTATCAATGGCGGTTTTTTTAATATGGATAGCGGGGGCAGTGCTACATATTTCGAAATAGATGATTCTGTTATAAATAGAACCAGAAATCCTGATTTAAAATGGGGCATAGAAGACAGCATAACCAACGGTGCAATTGTATTTACAAAGGATTTTGAAATTGCACTGCAAAAAGCTAATTCAGACCAATTTTATGAGCTATCAAAACAGGAGTCTGCTGTTTTGGTATCCGGCCCGCTGCTTTTATTAAATTCAGAAATGTTGAAATTACCCATAATGAAGTTTGCAAGCAAACGGCACCCGAGAACCTGCTTGTGTGTAGATGAGGAGGAGTCTGTGGTATTCGTCACAATTGATGGTAGACAAAAAGAGGCTGAAGGAATGAGCTTGACTGAAGCGCAGAAGTTTTTGCTGGATATAGGATGTGTGGATGCAATTAATTTAGATGGAGGAGGTTCGACCACAATGTGGGCTCAGGATAAAGGTATCATTAATTTTCCGAGCGGGAAGTCAGGTGAAAGACCTGTGGCCAATGCGGTGTTGATAATAAAAAAATGATGAACCTATACAAAATTCTTTCCGAATTGAATATTAACTATGAAGAATATGAACACGATGCTGTTTATACGTGTGATGAGGTAGCGGCGTTGAACCTGGAAATGAAAGGGGCTCATACTAAAAACTTATTCTTGAGAGATGACAAAGGCAAGCGACACTTTTTGGTAGTAGCACCCGCTGAAAAAGAGATAGTTTTAAAATCCCTGTCAGATATCATCGGTGCTAAACGACTTGGATTCGCTTCGCCTGAAAGGTTGAAAAAATATTTAGGAGTTGTGCCCGGTGCTGTGAGTCCGCTGGCTATCATTAATGATTTAGAAAAAGAGGTGGAACTCTACTTAGATAGTTCTTTAAAGGAGGAGGGGGAAATTCAATGCCACCCTTTGGTTAATACGAAGACCATCGTTATCTCTATATCCGATCTCAAAGTTTTTGCAAAGACGACAGGACATGAAGCAAAATTTATTTTTATTTAGGCACGTGTCTGCCGGTCAATAAAAGTATACTTTCAACGCGCACCAATTAGCCGGCAGTGTTTACCTGTTTCGGATTACAGCCGGGACATTTATTGGGGTTATGAAGACGTTTTATTTAAAATAGAAGGAGGATTGAATAATGTTAGAAAAAAGAAATCAAGCGGGAGAGCCTGATATGGCCAATACCGGGGAACCGACGCCACGGAAGCCGCTCCGGCTGTGGCCCGGCGTAGTCATTGTGGTATTGCAGTTGTTCGCCAGGTTTGTCGTTCCTGTCTTCTCAGCTGAGGCTGGATTCTACGGGCTTATGGGCGGAGTATTCGGTGGTGGCTTGGCTATCATCATTTGGTGGGTGTTCTTCAGCCGGGCGCTTTGGTCCGAACGCCTGGGCGCCATCATCCTGATGGTAGTTGCCGTATTCGTGACATCGTTTTTTCTCCATGTTTCAATTGAAACAGGGGGGATGGGAATGCTGTTCATCATCTACGTCATCCCAAGCCTATGTGTCGCTTTAGTGGTTGGAGCCGTAGCCAGCCGTGGATTCTCTGACGGACCACGGCGCATAACTATAGCTATGGCAATCCTAGCTGCGTGTGGAGTGTGGACGCTACTCAGGACAGGTGGCGCTACCGGCGAATTTGATAATGATTTTGCATGGCGGTGGTCAGAGACACGCGAGGAGCGACTTCTGGCACAAACCACTGAGGAGTTGATGACGCTTTCTTCGGCTGATTCAACAGAGACCGAAGCCGAATGGCCAGGCTTTCTCGGACCTAATCGCGACGGGATCGTTCGCAGCGTCCAGATCGAGACCGACTGGTCTGCGTCACCACCGTTAGAGCTTTGGCGCCGGCCGATCGGGCCGGGCTGGTCATCCTTCGCGGTTCACGGCGATCTTTTCTACACCCAGGAGCAGCGCGGTGATAACGAAGTCGTCGGCTGCTATAAAGTGTCCACCGGCGAACCGGTGTGGAGACACGCAGATGAAGCCAGGTTCTGGGAGTCGGTTGGTGGCGCCGGTCCACGTGGAACGCCAACCCTCAGCGACGGTCGTGTCTACGCATTTGGTGGAACCGGAACCCTGAATGTGCTTGACGCCGGTAACGGTGCCGTCATTTGGTCACGCAACGCGGCATCAGATACTGAGGCGAAGCTTCCGATCTGGGGCTTCGCGAGCTCGCCGTTGGTGCTTGATGATATCGTCATCGTCGCTGCCTCCGGCTCGCTTGTCGCCTACGACCTCGTTACCGGCGAGCCGCGCTGGTCTCGCCCGGACAGCAGTGCAAGCTACAGCTCACCACATCTAATGATAATCAATGGAATCACCCAAGTCCTGAACCTGAATGGAACCGGCCTGACCAGCGTCACGCCGGCTGACGGAAGCCTGCTTTGGGAGCATACCTGGTCAGGCTATCCCATCGTGCAGCCGAGACTGACTGCGGATGGCGACCTCTTGATCAGCGTCACCTCTGAAAGCGGCATGCGCCGCCTCTCGGTCTCTCAGGGACCGGACGGCTGGACAGTTGAAGAGCGCTGGACATCCAAACGGCTGAAACCCTACTACAGTGAGTTCGTCGTTAACAATGGCCATGCTTTTGGTTTTGACGGCAGCATTCTCGCGTGTATCGACATCGAGGACGGCAAGCGTAAGTGGAAGGGAGGACGCTACGGTGCCGGCCAGCTATTACTGTTGGCCGATCAGGATTTGCTGCTGGTACTGTCGGAAAAAGGTGAATTGGCGCTGGTCAAGGCAAGTCCTGACAAGTTTACCGAACTCGCACGGTTCCCGGCTGTCACGGGCAAAACCTGGAACCATCCGGTGCTGGTCGGTGATGTCTTGCTGGTTCGGAACGCCCAGGAAATGGTCGCGTTCCAGCTGTCGCTCATGGGCACCTGACGGAGTTGCGTTTGCCGCACACGGGTTTATTCCGTTGCTATGGAATACAGCAATGAGCGCGTTTAAAAAAAACGTTCCATTTTTAAGCATTAATCAGGCTATCCTGGTGAGCGGCGCTTCTATGGTTGCAACCACTGCAGCTTTGGTTGGCCTTGCTTTGGCTAAAGACAAAAGTTTAGCTACTTTGCCCCTGGCAGGGCAACAACTTTTTGCCATGTTAACGACAATACCCGCCGCCTTCATAATGGATCGAATCGGTCGAAAAGCCGGCTTTGTTATGTCGAGTTTTTTTGGTATGGCCGGTGGATTGCTTGGGGCATTTGCAATTATACAATCCGACTTCACGTTGTTTGTGGTGGCCGTGCTATTATTTGGCGTACATAGTGGTTTTGGTAGTTACTACCGGTTTGCGGCTGCAGATGCCGTGCAAGATTCTGAAAAAGGCCGTGCCGTTGCCTGGGTCATGGCTGGTGGTGTTTTGGCTGCTTTTATCGGACCGAATTTAGCAATTCTTACAAAGAATATATTCCCCGCCGCTGAGTTTGCCGGAAGTTATTTGGTTCTTGCATTTGTTTATGTAATTAGTGCAATCAGTTCCATCTGCTTAAAACTCCCACATCGTTCTGACTTCAGTACGAAAAATGCACTGCCATTGCGGCCACTTAGGACGATTGCCAGACAACCTAAATTTATTGTAGCGGTAATCTGCGGCATGCTCGGTTACGGTATAATGATTTTGGTGATGACAGCCACGCCCATCGCAATGCAGCATCATTCACATTCATTTGAAAGTACTGCCCTGGTTGTTCAATGGCATGTGGCGGCCATGTTCGCACCTGCTTTTTTTACCGGTTATCTTATCGAACGGTTTGGTCTGAGCAAAATTTTGTTTATTGGCGGTTTGCTGGGTTTCGCAACCGTCACGATAAACCTAAATGGAAATAGTCTGTATCATTTCATCACTGCCCTAATTGCGTTAGGCGTGAGCTGGAACTTTCTTTTCATCGGTGCAACGACTTTATTAACCGAAACCTATCGGCCGTGGGAACGCGCCAAAGCTCAGGCATTAAATGATTTTATCGTTTTTACCACAGTATCAATCGCATCCTTATCTGCAGGCGCTATTCAATTTAACTTTGGTTGGCGTGCTGTAAACTGGGGGGTTTTACCTTTCACTCTGATAATTTTACTCAGCGTTGTTTTTTTGTATTTTCAGGAACGCAATTTAAAAACCGAAGCTACAAGATTTTGATATGCTGTGACTGATTTATGCTTGGTTCGCGACATCTAAATTTGAAAAACGAATCAACGCCATCTTCATATTTAACTTGTATTATTCATGAGTTTTGCCACGAAGACTCTAAATCACAAAGATTCCATTAGATTAGCAGTGTGTTTTGAAAATTAAAATTCAATTACTATGGAGCAAAATTTTTCATAACACTTTTGTTTTTAAATTTTTGTGTCCCCTTACTGTCTTTGTGTCTTGGTGGCAATGAATTGTTCAGGTTAAAAGATGCTGAAAATGGCGGTGGATGTCATTTTAAAGTTGATTACCAAACAAATGTCTATTCACTCAGATGCCGGGCGAGGAAATCCTCAGTTAGTTGCCATGTCAGCCTGGTAGCAGTTTCATCCAGGTTTTTGCCCCCATTAAACAGTGGCTGCGCGTATGCGTGTTTAGCGCCGGGATAGATGTATATTTCCGCCTGCTTGTCAATACTTTCCATCACTTCGGAAAAGCTAAACAGATCTTTAGGGTTATCCTTTGACCCGCTAATGGCCAGAACCGGACTTTGAAGAACCGCCAGGCGCTCCTTTTCCAGGATTGGGGTGCCGTATATTAGAACGGTTGC
>JAJDAE010000247.1 GCA_029262035.1 Candidatus Zhuqueibacterota bacterium | reverse complement strand
GGTTGGAAGGCTTTTGTAGGGGAAACCGAAACCGAAATCTACAAAACCAACCATTTATTGCGGTCAATTGTAGTGCCAGAGGGAAGTCATTCCATTTCTTTCCGATTAGCTCCCCAAAGCTACTCCTTAAGTTTATGGGTTTCGGGTATATCAATAATAATAATCTACCTGGTACTAGTAATCGCTATCTATAAAGAGTTCCTCAAAAGAAAAACCGCATTATTGAATTAATTTTTTTATTACCCACTTTAAGCTATGTTAAACCATGCAAAAAATCTAATTAAAAAAGTTATTCAAACAGGACATCAGACAACAACACTACTTGACAAACGATTTTTAAAAAAATCAATAGAGTGTAAGTGGCCCCCTGTTTTTATCTTAGGACCTCCACGATCGGGAACCACGTTATTGTACCAGTTAATGGCTAGTTCATTCAGGTTTGCATATTTCTCAAATCTGACAAACCGGTATTTTATGTGCCCAATAACCGCGACACAAATCGGAATACAACTTTGCCATGAATACAAAACAGATTTTACAAGTGAGTATGGTTTTGAAAAAGGATGCATGGCACTCAGTGAAGCTGGAAATATTTGGAATCGTTGGTTTCCGCAAGAAAAACGAGATGGGTTTAATTATACACCTTCCGGGTACTTATCAAAGAAAACACAAGAATCAATCTATAAAATTATTGCAAATATCGAAGATTCATTTGATGCACCCTTTATGACCAAAAATGGTAAATCATGCGTTCGCATACCAACCTTACTTGATATTTTTCCAAATGCACTTTTCATTGAAATTGAACGAAATCTAATGGATTCTGCATTATCAATTTTATTAAGGCTAAAGAAATATAATCTAGATTGGTGGTCTGTAATGCCAAAACAAATTGACCAGTTCCGAAATGCAAATAATCTAGAAAAAGTCTGCAAACAGGTCTATTTTATAAAAAAAAATATCACTGAGGATCTTCAATCTTGTCAACCTCAACGCTTTTATTCCTTACAATATGATACACTTTGTGAAAATCCTGCAAAAAAAATGGATGAAATTTATCAATTTTTAGAATCAAACGGATGTTTCGTTGAAAGGAAACAGTTCATGATTCCTCAAGACTTTCAAAAATCAACACCCAAAGTAGATGGCTGGGTAAGTCGCGCAGAGATAGTAAATATGGAAAAAATGATTTCAAACTTAATTCAGAAAGAACAACCGTTTTAATTATGTTAGTTCGTGCCAGACCTTTATTAAATAGTGATGATTTATTCAGAGTACTCAATAGCAACCACGTCGAGAACTTAGAATCGATTTATAAATTCGAAAACGCTTTTTCCAAGAAAATTGGCGTCAATGAGTGCTACGCAACTGACCAGGGAAGATCCGCTTTGCTTATTGCACTGAAAAGTATCAAGATCAATCCTGGAGACGAAATAATTGTTCAAAGCTTAATTTGCACTGTTGTGATCGATATCATTCTGAGTCTTAAAGGAATACCCGTTCTTGCAGATAGTTCAAAAAATGATTTTAACTTAGCTGTTTCAGATGTTGATAAATTAATAACGAGCAAGACAAAGGCAATAATTGTAGCCCATCTGTATGGCATACCCGCTGACATCGAAGCAATGAAACAACTAGCAAAAAAAAAATCATTATACATCATCGAAGATTGCGCCCATACAATTGTGTCTAAATACAAAAATGTAAATGTGGGCACCTTTGGAGACCTCGCATTTTTTAGTTTTAACTTTGACAAACCAATCTCCACTGGTAATGGTGGAATGCTCGTTGTTAACAACACGGACCTTTCAAAAAATGTCCAAAGTATCTTAGCCAAAACAAAAAGGGTTCACCATAATGAGGAGCGTATTCAGTTACATGCTTATTTTTTACAACATTATTTAAGCGGTGATAAATCTTATAAAAAATTTCTCCCAACAAGTTTTGCATATGACTTGATCAATTATAACCGATTTTTTTTTAGGATGATAGATACGGTAATTGTAGAAAAAAATAAAAATATTATCGAGCAGCATAAAGATAGAATTATTAAACAGCAGCTTAAACTGAAAATAGTGAGAAAATTTAATAAATCAATTATTAAATACAAATCATCCCCTGAGCATCTTTTAATGAACTCTTTACGAAGTCAAATTGGCCTTCTTGGCTTAAAAGATTTGAATTCTGTTGAAGAAAAGCGTAAAAGGAACTCAAATTATTTTTCTGAGGCTTTAAAAGGTCAAGAATTTTGGGGATTACCTAAAATCAGTAAATCTAACCAAACAACTTTTTTAAGATACCCTATTCTAAACCGGTCGTCTTACTCAAACAAATATATTTTCAAGGCAGCTGTAAAGCAAGGGATAGAATTAGGAAATTATAACTGGCCATACCCTATTCACCTACAAAAGCCGTATCGAAAACTTATTTCACATAATCGTCATTTACTTAAAAATAGCGAATACCTGACACAGCACCTTATTCAGTTGCCTACCCATTATTATGTGCAAGAATATCATCTAAAAAAAATTGTACATTTTTTAGAACAATTTTCATAATACACCTAAGTTTGGAGATAAACCACTGTCAGCTTCAAAATTTAAAACACGATATTTGCAAACAAACGAGTCCAATCTCTGGAATGAATTTGTTGACAATTCACCGCAGGGCTCTATTTGTTCCAAAACATTTTGGTTAAATTGTGTTTGTGAGAAATATAATATTGTAGGCTGTTTCAAGAATGATGAACTAGTCGGTGGAATCGCTTTCGAAGAAAAAAAAGTAATGGGCTTTAGCGCGTTGCGTTCCCCAATGCTTACACAATCACTAGGAATTATCTATAAAGATAATTCTGCCATGAATCCGATAAAAAGAATATCTTTAGAAAGAGATATTCTCGAAGAAATTCTGAGCCTTCTGGAATCTCGCTATAAAAGAATTGCCATCAATAATCATTTTACTGTACAAGACATTAGAACATTTACCTGGAGGGACTATCGTCCCTTCATTAGATATTCTTACATTATAGATTTAACAGAAATAAATATTACTTATTCCAATTTTGAATCAAGAAACAAAGGCGACATCAAAAAAAGTAAAAAAAATGATATTGAAATATTCTCAACTGATAATGTAAAACTCTTTTTTGATCTTCATAAGCTAACCTATGAAAGACAAAACTTAAAGTGCCCAATAAGTTATTCTAAAACAAAAATAATTTTCACAGCCTTGAATACACTCTCAAAATGCAAAATCTATTTTGCAAAGGATCCTCAAGGAAATATTTGCTCTACAATATTTGTAGCATGGGATAATGATGTCGCGTATTACTTAATGGGCGCTAGCCATCCCAATTTTAGAAGCTACGGTTCAGTTAGTTTAGCTTTGTGGACTGCAATGCAAGAATTAGCTGAAATGGGTATAAAGCATTTTGATTTATATGGAGCGAATACCCCGTCCATAGCATTTTTCAAACGTGGTTTCGGAGGTGAATTAAAGCAATATTACCGACTTGAAAAATATAATTCACGATTTCTATATTTGACCGCACAAGGGTTTGAAATATTCAAATTTATAACAAACATATAGATTCTGCTTATCCTTTCGAAGAAGAAATAGTCGTATATCAGTCACAACGATACTAAAAAACAAAAAAAACATTGTTCTAAATTAAAAATCCCCCAGTCCAATTTTCTACAAAACAGGAAAAACTTTCTTAAACTTTATATGCTTAGCGACTTAAAGACATCCTTCAAACATACCATTTTTTACGCTATAGGCAATCTTGCTCCAAAACTATCAGGATTTATCTTACTCCCAATCTACACAAAACTCATTTCAGTTGCAGATTATGGAATCCTGGGATTATTTGAGCTAGTTGAGGTCTTGTCGGCAAATATCCTAGTATGCGGCATGCCTCAAGTTTTACTGCGTTGGTATGGGCTTACATCAGAAATAGAAAAAAAGAAAAAGTATATTTTTACAATACTATTATTTCTAATATGCGTTTGTGGAGCAAGTTTTCTGCTTGTTTCCTTGGGTAAAAACTTCTTATCCAGACTACTGCTTAATAACACAGAGTATGGTGATTATTTTTTAATTCTATTCACTACAATTATATTATCAGTTTTGAGTAGAGTACCATTGACAATTCTTAGATCTGAAGAAATGTCCTACCAATATGCCATTTGTGTTTTTTTACAGTTCACAACGAATTTAATAGCGAATATTTATTTTGTTGCAATTTTGAAATTGGGGGTGAAGGGCATTCTGATTTCTCAAGCACTTAGTAGTACTTTTATTTTTCTTATCTTATCCCCCTATTTACTAAGTAGAATAAATATTAAAGTTGACTTACCAGAGCTGAAAGAAATGGTAGCTTTTGGTTATCCATTTATTTTTTCCGGTACAGCATTAACTATCCTGAGTTTAGGTGATAGATACCTCCTGGCTCAGTTAGCAACATTTGATGAAGTTGGTTTATACACTTTGGGGTATAAATTTAGCAATCTTATCAAGGTATTGCTTGTAGACGCTTTTATTTTAGGACTTCCAGCTATCGGTTGGAAGATTGTTAAAGAGAATAAGCATCCACAACATTTCTTTTCCAAAACTCTAACCTATTATGTTTTTGCTTTACTGTGGTGTGGTCTAATTGCCTCGGCCTATGGTAAGGGAATTATTCATCGATTTGCAGTCAACCAGGCCTATTGGGACGCATATCAGGTAATGCCATATTTAGTATTAAGCATTGTATTTCTTGGAATGCAATTTGTGTTTTTCTTTCAACTCCAAATTCCTCGAAAAACTAAAACCATCCCTTTAATAACAGGTGGCTCTGCTTTACTTAATATTTTATTAAATATCATTCTCATCCCAAAACTTGGGATAATGGGAGCGGCCTACGCGACAGTCTTATCTCAACTGACTTCTTTGATATTCGCTTATCGAACAGTTCAAAAATTCTATCCCATAAACTATGAATTCAATAGAATTTTTATGTTATTTATCTCGAGCATCATTTTATTTTTGCTAACGACTTTATTTAACAATTACTCCCTTGGAGAGAGAATTTTTTACAAAGGAATGATAATTCTAAGTTTCCCGGTTGTTTTATACTTCTTAAACTTTTACACTGAATTCGAAATTGCGAAGATTCGAGGTTCTATCAAAAACTGGAGCAGGAATTTTTTATCCTGACTATAGGAAATGCCTTTTAATTCAATAGACTTTGCAATATTTCTACCGATAGTTTTTATACTTTATTGGTTTATAACTACTAAAAATTTAAAAATTCAGAACTTGCTGATAGTTGCTGCAAGCTATGTGTTCTACGGTTGGTGGGACTGGCGATTTTTATCTTTGATATTGTTCAGTACCATCGTCGATTATACGGTTGGGTTAGAACTTCTAAAAAAAAGAGATCAGGCTAAACGAAGAATCTTACTTTGTACGAGTATTTTAGTAAACCTTGGCTTACTTGGTTTTTTCAAATATTACAATTTTTTTCTTGATAATTTCGTAACTGCCTTTTCATTTTGGGGAACTGAAATAAGAGCCAATTCCTTAAATATCATTTTACCCGTTGGTATTAGTTTCTACACATTTCAAACATTAAGCTATACGATTGACGTTTACAAACGCAAATTGGACCCAACAAAAAATTTTATAGCATTTTCTGCCTTTGTTAGTTTTTTCCCTCAATTAGTAGCAGGACCAATTGAACGGGCAACAAACTTGCTTCCTCAATTCTACGCGAAACGTATTTTCGACTATAACAAAGTGATTGATGGTTTAAAACAGATCCTTTGGGGATTATTTAAAAAATTAGTAATTGCTGACAATTGTGCTGAATATGCCAACCTAATTTTTAATAATTCAACCGATTATCCAGGAAGTACCCTATTGTTAGGCGCATTATTTTTTTCTTTTCAAATTTATTGTGACTTTTCTGGTTACTCAGATATTGCTATCGGAACATCCAGACTTTTTGGTTTTGACTTGATGAGAAACTTTTCTTTCCCATACTTCTCACGAGATATTGCAGAGTTTTGGAGACGTTGGCATATTTCTCTTTCAACCTGGTTTAGAGATTACCTGTATATTCCATTAGGCGGCAGCCGGGGCGGAATTGGGATGAAAATTAGAAACACTTTTATCATATTTATTGTGAGCGGGTTTTGGCACGGAGCAAACTGGACGTTTATAATTTGGGGAGCATTGAATGCACTTTACTTTTTACCTCTTTTACTTCTTAAGAAAAACAGGGAAAATTTTGACATTGTTGCAAAGGGCAAGTACCTTCCAACAATTAAAGAATTTTTTGGTATAGGCATTACTTTTAGTTTAACTGTTATGGCTTGGATATTTTTTAGAGCTGAAAATATTACACATGCCATATACATTTTATCCAAAATATTTTCTAAATCATTAATAACAATTCCTTACTTTTCTGGATGGGAGATAGCTTTAACAACAATTCTTTTGGTAATTTTCTTTACTGCAGTTGAATGGATTGGAAGAGAAGGGCAATATGCCATATCTAACATAGGGTTAAATTGGCCAAGACCGATTAGATGGATGTACTATTCGTTTATAATATTCTTAATTGGTTTATTCATGCAAACAAAGGAAACGCCATTTATATATTTTCAATTTTAATACTATGAAAACTTTTATAAATTCAATCCTATTATTCATCCCATTTTCGACAGTGATGTATATCTTGTTACTTATTGTTTGGGGAGATTGTGTCTCCAAACAATTAAAAACTAATTTAAATTATAAAATTGGTTCCTATGGTCATATGCATTCAAGGTTACGAAACATTGAAACTGAAAAAGACATTGACATACTTTTTTTAGGTTCATCACGAGCCTACCGTGGGTTCGACCCCAGAATTTTTGAACAATACGGTCTTCATACATTTAATTTAGGCTCAGGCAGTCAGACACCTTTGCAAACTGAAATCCTTCTTAAAAGATATTTAGATAAATTAAATCCTTCCTTCATTGTTTATGAAGTTCATCCCGAGACGTTCACCAGCGATGGTGTTGAGTCATCATTAGATATTATCGCCAATGATAAAATTGACAGAGATATGATCGGATTGGCTCTGAGGCAAAACCATATAAAAACTTATAACAATTTAATTTATGGTTTGTATAGAGATTTTTTTAAGAAAGACATAAGTTACAAAGAGGAAATCATCAAAGATGATGATACATATATCCCGGGCGGGTTTGTCGAAAAAAAGATAAAGTATTATGACTATGTTAAATATAAAAAGACATCAGAATGGAAATTTAACCAAAAACAATTTGATGCTTTAGATAACATTATTTTCTTACTAAAACAGCACAATACCCCGTTTATTTTTGTACAGGTACCCTCTACTCAGGCAAAATATAAATGGTATTCAAACAATAACGATTTTGATCATAAAATCAAGAAATTGGGTGACTATTATAATTTTAACGAAATTATACGGCTCGACAACAAATTGCATTTTTTTGACTCACGTCACTTGAATCAAGATGGGGTAAAAATCTTCGATACAAAGCTTCTTGAGATTTTACTAAAAAAAGGTAGTTCAACACCCAGGCAAACAAAAACAAAGTAATAGACGATTTTAAAGATTAGAACCCCATTCAACTAAAAGAGCTTTTCTTTCTCACGAAACAATTTTTTCGCTGTGTCACTTCCTATTCCTTTCTAAAAAATCAACTCACGTTTTTGAAGCTATGGTTATTTGTATTCAATTACTCAATCAAAACCATTGTTCTTGAAAAGTATTTGCTTTCCCCTTTCAGGCTCCTTGTGCTCAGCCGCATAAAATAAATACCGGCTCCAACCTGATTTTTAGCTTGATCTAGCCCATTCCATGTCATGTCATAATAGCCTCCGTGCTGAAACGCATCAACCAGTGTAACCACGCTTTGCCCACGAAGATTGAAAATTTCCAGCTTAACATCCATTGGCTCTGACAGCTCGTAGTAAATATTGGTAGTTGGATTAAACGGATTGGGATAATTTTGAGCCAAAGTATTAGATTGAGGTAAGTTGACATTGACTTCCAGTATTTTTGAATATTCAAACGAGCCATCTGTATCTACTTGTTTCAGTCGGTAAAATACGCGGCTGTTAAGAGATTTGTTATCAATAAAGAAGTATTGTTGAGGTTGTACAGTTGTTCCACTACCAGGCACAAATGCTATTTTATCAAAAACCTCTCCATCAATGCTCTTCTCAACATCAAAACCAAAATTATTAGTTTCACTGACCGTTACCCAACTCAACGAAACCTGCCTGTCAGAAACCCTGGCTAAAAAGCTTACCAGCTCCACAGGAAGAGAACTATTCGATTGAAATTTAACACAACAAGCTGAAAAACCAGACAAATCATTGAGTAAATTCGAGATCTCTATATTACTTAGCATATCTTCTTGTGCTATAATTTTGAAGTTTAAAACAATCAACGACCCTGTAGAATTTTCCGGAATTGGGGTTGTGTGCAAACCACCACAAATAATTTGCTGGGAGTCTCCAGCATTCAATTGAGCGGATAAAAAAGGAAAAGCGCTGGTTAAACCTCCTTTATCGCCCGAAAGAAACTCTAGTTGGGTATCATCAAAATTAACTCGAAAATTAAATGCATCCACCTTATTGGGGTTTTCTTTCATATTAATTGCTATTTGAATTTGGGTTCCTGGTGCGCCGGTTATTGTTTCCCCTAATTCCCCATTTCCATTACTAGGGTATACGGCAGCTCCCGAACAGATCGTTGGTTCACAGCTTTGCGGTTCTATAATTTCGAGAAACTGATTTACTTGTACATTGGTTAGAGTTTGACTTAATCCCGATGGCCACTCGACAATAAGAGAATCTATAGTTGCAGCATCACCCAGTCCAAATTCCGCATTAAAACTATTTTGGCTACGATGTGAATGTTCAGCTATCATTCGTACTTGACGCACAGGAGAACCATCGATGGTAGTTCTCACCTTTATTTTTGCCCCAATTGCCGAGTTATTGGATACGGTGCCAATACATTCTACATTAATCCAGTTATTATCATTGCCAATATTGTTATATAGTAGATTATTCAAATTACTGCGATTGGCGACAAACAAATCCAAGGACCCATCATTGTCATAATCTGCAAAAGAACCCGTTAAGAATTCACCACTATCACTGACAATATCGCCATCGGTTACCTTGGTAAATGTCATATTCCCATTGTTAAGATATAGCAAATTGGTGCCAAAATTAGTGACAAACAAATCGAGGTAACCGTCGTTATTTACATCTCCCCAGATGCCATTTTTAGAATCACTGGCATCGTTCACAATATCTCCTTCGGTTATTTTAGAAAAGGAACCATCTCCATTGTTGTGGTAGAGGACATTGTTTTCATTGCCAGTTCCATTGTTAGAATTGGTGACGAACAAATCCAGGTATCCATCATTATCATAATCTCCCCAACTCGCTCCTATGGAATAACCGCCATCACCAACTACATCGCCTGTTGTGATTTTATTAAATGTTGCATCCCCGTTATTCTGGTACAAAGCATTGTTTTGACCAAAGTTATTGACAACAAAAATATCTAAATCGCCGTCATTATCGTAATCGGCTATATTGCTGGTAAAGGTCTGGCCACCGTCATTTACAAAACTGCCGGAAGTAACTTGGGTAAATGTGCCATCTCCATTATTTTCATAATAGCGATTATTTTGGTTATTATAGTTATTGATATAAATGTCTAAATCGCCATCGTTGTCGTAATCTCCCCAGAGCCCCCCATAGGAATCACCTCCGTCAGTGACAAAGGGCACTGTTAAATTTCTAGTAAACGTACCGTCACCATCATTTTTATATAAAAAGTTATTTACATTCCCGGCATTAGCGACAAATAGATCTAAGTTCCCATCGTTATCATAATCTCCCCAGCTTGAGCCTTGTGCCCAACCAATGTCATTAACAATATCGCCAGAAGTAATTTTCGTAAATGTGCCATTACCATTATTTTGATAAAGGTGGTTCTTCTGCTTATTATTTGAGATAAAAAGGTCTAAATCCTTATCATTGTCATAATCGCCCCAACTAACGCCTCTTGAGTCAGCGCCATCGTTTACAATGTCACCCGCGGTGACTTTGGTGTAAATATTAGCAGACTGTGCTTCACAAAAATTGGCATATCCGAAAACTGAAATTCCGATTAGAACAGATGTAAATAAAAACTGCGATGCATTTAAAGATATCTTAAATAGTTTCATTTGGGAGCCTCTGGTTAAAAATTGAAACTTAAACTACATTTAAGTGAACCACGGAACAGCACTACTCTTTGCTTTATGCTGGTGTAAATGAATTTGGAAGACAAACATTTAAAATTATTTTTTATTTTTAACTAAACCTATATACCTACCAAAAAGACAAATTGAGTAACTTTTGGGGTTCATTTATTTTTATCTATAGATACCTTGTCCTTTTACTCCTTAACAAACGCCAAATTTATTTAAGAATTCTATTTATGATTTAGTTCTTTTCAATTGCCAACCGTATTTTAGCCTTTCCCGCGACGATATCTTTTAAAGTTACATAAACTTTTCCATCCCTGACTTCAAACTGACCAGTACATTCTTCATATTCAATATTGCAGTTTGGCCAATCTTTTGGTGGGTCGATAATAATTGAAAAATCATCGAATTCTATTTGCTGCAAATTTATTTGAAATTCATGACCATTTACTAAAACTGTGTTAATTTTACTTTCCGCTCTTTTCTTCCACCAGCTTAAAAGTTCACGACCTGAACAGCCCCAACCATTATTTGCGTAGACCCAGTGCAGGATGTTTTCATAGAATTTAGCATACCAGCTTATATCAAACCGATCGAAATCAGAGTTATGCCAAAGTACATTAACGCAACCATCAAAACTTTTAATTTGCCGCAGCAAAACCTGAACTTCTTTCCAAATGGGTTCAATATTGTTTTTATGCAGAAAGCGATAATTCGCATTTTTTTGGATAGCAGACTCCATTATATGGAGCGGGAATTCGTAAAAGCTATAAGGCTTTTCAGTCTCAGTATTGTAAGGTCTGAACGGAAATGAAATACCGCATCTAAAACCAAATGCATCGCTGAATCCCAGAGTTGAATCATAGGCGAGTCCGGCCTCTTCAATATTAAGCAAAGTTTGTGGTTTCGTGAATCGCAAAAAATGTTGACGACCACCAACGGGCTCCTGATTTGTGAGCTCAGTCAACACCTGTTTTTCTGTTTTAAGGTATCCATATTCCTCTGAAGACTGAAAGCTACCATGCAAACCGATTTCTGTTTCATGCTCCTTCAGGTATTTGAAGCGATTTTGCATTGTACGGGAATTCAAATCATAGACCGGATCGAGCTCATGATGTTTGCCGGCGACAAAATAAAAAGAGGAGTTAAAGCCATATCTCTTTTCAATTTTCAAAATCATCTCAAAATTACCAAGCCAGCTTTCCCAATTGAACAAGGAAAAAACTAACTTTAACAATCTGTAAATCAAAAGTAAGGGATTGACCAGCCCACGCTGAAAAAGAGAAATGATGTAAGATTTAACTTTGGTAAACGTCCAGGTATTCAAGCGATCGATGTCGTGAGTCAGGCAAAGTGCAAACTGATAATTTTCCGGCCATAAGGCTTTATGTATTAACGGAATATTTTGAGCATGTGCTGCTTTCCTCAGAAAAGAGGTCAGCAAAAAACAATAGGAGTCAACGGCGCCAAAATTGTAAATTGGTTCAGAATTACTTGCAAACTTTCTTAAAAACCTGTTATGACTATCCCGTTTATTTATAATAGTTTCATTTTCCAAAGTGAGCAAATAAAATGCTGTACTAATCAAATCAACATCACAACTGATGTGATTTTTTTTTGATGAGATTAATACATGCCCTGTTTCCTCATCCTTCCATAATTCCTCATTAAGGGAAAGGTAAGCATTCGAAAATAAATATGGGATGCTTTGATTTGAATTGTCATTAATAAGAAATTGGGGAGATGGCTCTTCATTTTTTCTCAAGAATGCCTCATAATCGAATTGCGCGATGTTTATTTGAAAACATCCTTTGGGCAATGAAGACTTACTTAACGGCTCGCCATAACTAACTATAATCTTGTGCCTCCCGACTTTAAGTGAATCAAGGCGATTCACCAACTCGAAATCCACTCCTATTATTTCAAAAAGAATCCGAATAACATATTCGGACTCTTTATAAAATGGCGTTGCCGGGTTTAAGTAAGCTGCTATCAAAATATATCACGTTGTTCGGTTAAGCCAGAGAAGTCGCATCGTCGAATACTTTCACAAGTGCTTTAGTCAAACTTTTAATTTCGTATTTATTTCTTTCCGGTTTCATTTTCACCATATCATCTAAACTTCCCTTTTTCCAATTCTGATAAAGTTTCGAGATAGAATTCTCAATAACCTTAATTTGGTCAGGAGGTATTATTAGACCTGTTTCTGTTTCCTGAATTATTGCGGCAGCCTCACTATCCTCAGGTGCAAGGGCAAGAATTGGTCGCCGGGAGCCAATATATTCGTAAAGTTTGCTAGTGGGTATGCCCTTGCCTTCAACAGAGTCAATAATGTAAAGTAAAAGCAAAGTTGAACCACACATGGTTTCCAGCGCCTCTTTTTGAGACTTGTTACCAAGAAAACTAATGTTGCTACAAAATCCGGTTGCTTCAAATCTCTTTTTTGAAGCGGCATCTAACCGGCCGCAAAAAACCAGTCTGAAATCATTTTTAAAATTATCGCTGCTGGCAAAAACATTTTCAACCGCAGTGATAAAAGGATTGAAATCATATTTTGCATACAGAGATCCCATATAGCAGATGGAAAACTTTTTCGTCATTTCTATTTTTAATTCACTATAATCCTCTTCACTAAATCCATTGGTTATAACAGCTATCTTTTCCAAAGGCTTTTGCCTGGCGGTTTTTTCCAACTCCCCTTTTACACCTTTGCCAACACTTACAACTCTGTCCGCATGATTGATGATTCGCTTCCCCAGAAATTCATCAAGTTTCTGAGGAATGAAATGACTGCGCTGTGGGGCGAGATATTTAGTCCATGGATCCCTGAAATCCGCCACCCATTGTTTCCCCGTAAAAAATTTTAATGCCGACGCGATTAAATGAACCGTGTTGGGCGGCGCCGAAGAATAGATTAAATCAATATTTTCCTTTTTAATGACTTGCAGCCCCCGCCATATTGCAAAAGGTGTCCAAAAAACTCTGGCGTCGGGTATAAAAAACCACGAACGTATAAAATCGGAAATACGTTCTTTGAAAGAAAGTGAACCAGTTTCTACATTTTCATCAACAGACAAGTCTATTGCTTGCCCCGCCTCTTTATTGGTGAATTTCATATACAGGCGATGTGGTTCAAAAATATAGCTGGTATATACCTTAAGCCAACGCGGGACTTTCTGCAGCAACTGTTTGTCAACTATCAGGTAATCGGGGTTGCTTACGGTCAGAACCACTGGCTCCCAATCGTGAAAAGGCAGGAAATTTATGAATTTAAGCGTACGCTGAACCGCTGCACCTCCAGCAGGAGGGAAATAATAAGTAATAACTAAGACTTTTTTTCTAACTTCGGACATCCAATTCCCCCAACGCGGTCAAGCTCTTCTAAGTCAAAGCTCTTTTCACATTCCAAACATTTATTTTTATTCGAACCTGATTTTATTCTGTAGCCGCTTTCACACATCCACCCGATTTGTTTTGCCGGAACACCTGCCATCAAAGCATTTGGCGGGACATTTTTAGTTACAACTGCGCCGGCGGCGACAAAAGCGTTTTCACCAATTGTGATGCCACAAACAATAGTGCAATTGGCACCCAAGCTCGCCCCTTTCCTGACATGTGTTTTCAAATAATCCTCAGAAGTATTTCTTGGAATCCCGGAACGTGGATTCTTGACATTTGTAAAAACCATTGAGGGGCCGCAAAAAACTCTATCTTCCAGAATCACGCCTTCATAAAGCGAGACATTATTTTGAATTTTGACATTATCGCCAATCACGACATTATTGGCTACTGAGACGTTTTGCCCAAGACTGCATTTCTTGCCAATTTGCGCCTTTGGCATAACATGGGTGAAATGCCAGATTTTTGTATCCTCGCCTATTTGCGCGCCGTCATCAATTACAGCGGTCTCATGTGCAAAATAATCTTGGTCGGAATATTGAGCCTCTGCATGACTATCGGATTGAGTCAAGCACAATTGCGCTTTGTGCAGTACGTTGAGTACAGCCAGAGCTTCAATAGCTCCTGTCTTTGGTTCAGCTCCGGTTTTAATGCATTCTATAAAATGCTCCATCTCCGCTTTAAGAGGTTCTTTATTTTCATAATCCACAATTTGCACGTCATCCTCACGCTTGACCGGATGGCCTTTCACGAAATCAATGCCACGCTTATAAAGCATCAACTTTTCATTTTCTTTGGTATCATCAAAAACAAGCATCGCTTTATCGCCCACTATAACAAGTTTTTGCTCCTTGTAGGGATGTAGCCAACTCACATTAATATGGGCACTAACCCCGCTTTTCCATTTCATGACAGTCAAGGTTACATCATGGATTCCAGGCTGCAATATTATCTCGCCGCTGGCTGAAACTTCGTCCGGAGGGCCACCCATAAGATAGATTAAAATTGAAATGTCATGCGGTGCGAAACTCCACAGGATATTTTCTTCAGAGCGAATTTTCCCGAGATTTAACCTATTTGAATAACAGTACCCAATGCGGCCAAGTGCATCTGAGACGATTAGCTCTTTAATTTTATCAATAGCCGGATGGTAGCGAAGAATATGGCCTACCATCAAAATCAACTTTTTTTGTTTAGCAAGCTCAGCTAATTCTTTTCCTTCCTTAGGTCGTAAAGCAAGCGGTTTCTCAACAAATACGTGCTTGCCGGCATTTAAAGCTTCACGAACCAAAGTGAAGTGTGTTGCAGCAGGAGTGGCAATCGAAATTGCATCAATCTTTTTATTTTTTAGGATTTCATTGAAATCCGTTACACATAAAACACCGGGATATTGCTTCTTATAGTTATCCAGTGATGATTGGTCAACATCACAAATTAACTCTAAAAAGCCCAAAGCGTGCAAATTACGGATAATATTTTTACCCCAATATCCGCCGCCAACATGTGCTATTCTAATTTTATCAGACAAGTTTAAATTCCCTCAATTTCAAGAATACAAATAAAAGAAAAAGCTCGAAGAAATTCAAGCTTATAATAAGAATCTTGGGCACTAAAATGGCCTTATTTTTAAAACTCTAAAAATAGGAATCCTTGAAACAAGAAACTTTCAATTTTTATTGGGATTGTATTGACTTTCTGCAAGTTTCTTCTTACTTGAATGACTCTATAATAATATGTAGTTCTTGCAACCGCTTCCCTTTGGATATGCATACAAAATGTGGAACATTGCCTCGCCGGAATTATCTTAATATAAAAAAAGTTGAAGGATAAAATGACATTCAACCATGACAATAAACAATTTAACATCCGACGCTATCCAAAGAGTGAAAACAGATCATTGCGGCCATGGAGCGCTGCGGACGAACATGTGCTGAAGTATTTAAAGAAACTTGATATTGAAGCCGATACCTTGGCGCTGTACAACGATCGGTTTGGCCTGCTAAGTTGTGTGCTTAATAAATTTGACCCGACTACTGTGCTGGATTATAAGTCACAAGAGAAAGCCTGTCGGATGAATCTTGACACGAACAAGCTAAAAACGAGTGCAGACCGTATGGTCACATCGTTAACGCCAATTCCGCATGTTGT
This sequence comes from Candidatus Zhuqueibacterota bacterium, assembly GCA_029262035.1. Classification (GTDB taxonomy): domain Bacteria; phylum Zhuqueibacterota; class Zhuqueibacteria; order Oceanimicrobiales; family Oceanimicrobiaceae; genus JAJDAE01. Next base: position 65,492 of record JAJDAE010000247.1, on the reverse strand, counting down.
CCAAACTGCTGTAATCAAAATCCCTAAATCATTGGATCTGTTTCGGCTGCAGCTCCACCAACTACATCCGCACATTCGTGCGAAGTCAACGGTCATCTGCTCTTTTATGACGCGAAATTTTAGTTCCAATATGTTGGCGATAGCGGAGGAATTTTATGCGGATGTCCAGCAAACGCAAGCCTGGAAAAAATCGCGGTTACTAATTCTGAAGAAAAAGACGGCGGTCAAAAAGGCACCCATTCTAAACAGTCTCAAGTGGAAAGAAGATATTTTATTGCAGCAGTACTTCGGTGTATTTTCTGCTGAAAATATTGATTACGCCAGTCAATTTCTTATGGACCATATAAAACTTGAGGATACAGACAAACGAATTTTAGACTTGGGTTCCGGTAATGGGATTCTTGCGGTCGCAATGCGGGCACAAAAAAAGGACTGCGACATTCATCTATTGGATGACTCCTTCCTTGCAGTCGAGTCCTCAAGGCTAAATCTCACGGATAAAAAAACACACTTCCATTTCAATGATTCATTGGATGAGTTTGCGGATAATTCTTTCGATCTCATCGTTTCAAACCCGCCATTCCATTTTGAATATGAGAACAACATTGAAGTAGCCCTCAGTTTATTTAAGCAAGCCGAGCGTTGTTTAAAAAACGGTGGACGTCTACAAGTCGTTGCGAACCAGCATTTGAACTATAAAACGCATTTACGTAAGTTATTTAAGAAAGTCATAGACATCGCCCAAAATGAAAAATATGTGATTTACGAATGCAAAAATTTGTAGAGCGTACAGAGCGAGAGGGAATAGCCTTCTGTAATTAAGTGAAGAAACTTTCTCACCTACCTACAATCTGCCTAATAAGAGCTATTTCAACAAAATCATCTTACGGCTAAACGTTTTTCCCGAGGCTTGAAGGCGGTAGATATAAACCCCGGAGGCAACAGCAAGTCCCGCTTTATCTCTGCCATTCCAGGCGCCGATGTAAAATCCGGGAGCGCGTTGTTCGTTGTCGATGAGCGTTGCCACCTTGCGGCCAAGCAGATCGAATATTTCAAGATTTACAGTAGCCGCGGTTGGCAGATTGAAACGAATGCTGGTTTCCGGATTAAATGGGTTCGGGAAGTTTTGCATCAGCTCAAAAGTTTGCGGTAGTAAGTTCACTGAACCGGCTTGTGTTTCCACGTAATCAAGATCGCCTGCGATAATTTTAAGTTTCTTGCTGATATCAGCAGAGCTGGCGTTAAAACGGTAAATTGGCGTATTTCTTAAATTTTGGCTGAGATTATAGGCTTCATCGATCAAATAGATTTCACTGGTTGCGGGCACATCACCTTGAAAATCAAAGCTTAACTCCACACTGCCGGAAACATTGGTTTGCACTTCAAATTCCCAGGTCAATTCACCTTCAGACATCGGTCGAAAATCCGAACTGAATTCACTGGTTGACTGGTGCCAGTTTTTTTGCGGTATCATGATTTTCAGATAACTACCTACCACCGGTGGTTCCGCGCGCTCAAAATTATCGAACCCTTCTGCTGCGTTTGAACGCACACCAACCCAGTTTTCAAGATCATGCAATCGCCCTGCTCTACCGGAAATTTGAATTTGCCACTCATCACCATTTAAAGTATTAGTAGCTTTCTTCGCTAAAGCATCTTCCACAGCTTCAGGTTGAACCACGAGATAAATCGGCTCAGAGATTGCGTCCGCAGTTACAAATAAGGCGTAACCGCGCCATGGCCCTATGGCATCAACTTCAGTCCAACCAAAATTGTACTTTTGCAATACGATTGGCGAACTGGAATTTACCAACGAAAGTGATTGCTTTGAAACCAAAAAATTAAATGGTGTGGCGATGAGATTCCAGCCTTCAAACAGCCGTATGGAATCGGGACACACAGTTTTGGTAGTTGTAACCGGGCCGGTGTCCACTATAATATCGACCTGCTTGGTAATCAGAAAATAAGCTCTTCCGGGTATAAAAGGCCGGGCGTCTTCACCTTCCAGGTAACGTTCGTTTTCAGGTCTGTCCGGGTTGTAATCCAACAGCCGCCAATCTGACCGGCGATATTTTCCAAGGTCATCCTGGAAAACAGAGAGAATATCATTTTGTTCGACTTCATAAGGCACGGAAAATAATTGATAGAATGACTGCTCGTCGCCGGCCAGCAGTGGTACCGGCAAGCCATCGCTATCCACACGAAAATCGCCATCTCCCTCGATACGTGTTTGTACTGAAATCCAGATATCTCCTGAACTGCAGCTATTACCCACAAGAGGGCCAGAGCCAACATTCCCGCGGGCATCTTTAGCCAAAATGCGATACTCTAAGCCACGTTTACCTAACAGGTCTGGCGATATTTCAAATGTAAACCGGTCGGTACCCGGAATTTCGGTTAGCAAGAGTTGACTGCTATTTGACGAACCGCCTATACGGTATTCGGCCCAAACCGAATCAAGACCTGCAATATCTCCCACAATTACCGTATCACTAAATGCTTCACCTAAAAGAACAATCTGATTGGATTTTGCAATTACGGGTGTTATCTCAGGCGAACAAATATCAAATCGATATCTAACCCCGGTTATATTACTCAAGCTTGAATTTCCGGCAGAGTCGGCAAACCAGATGTATAGCAAATCATCCCCACAAAACTCAGGCGAATCAAAAGGAATGGGTGCTGTTCGCAAAAGTGTTGAACCACCGTTAAAAATGTGCCTACTCACGTAATCATCATCTGTTACCGGGGGCGATTTGAACTTCCACCGCAGCTCGGATACATCGCTGGTTGTTTTATCCGGCTCAACAGGCAGAGTTACTGTAATTTCAAACGTATCTGCGTTGGCTATCCATGCCGTATCCGGAATCGTGTTGCTCGAAATTTGCGGGGCAGCGGGTGGCTTCAAATCGTAAATAAAATTTACAGAAATCGGGTCGGCGAAACTTGCCCGACTACCATTTGCAAGCACCGCCCAAACGTAAGCGTACCATTGCCCTGAACTAATGCTTCCCGTCAAAGGAAGATTGACGCATGAAACACTTTCATCAAGAACAATTCTACCACCGATTGCTGTTGTATCACTATTATTTTGCGGCGGTGTGGGCGTTTGTGTGTACTTCCACCAGATTTCACTAATTTCCTCTGCACCTGGTGCCGGCGTCCAACATATTGGAAGCGTATTCTGGTTTGTATGCCCACTAAAATTGGGCCAGGTTACTTCAAAATCAGTGACAAAGCCGGAACAAATATCAAATCGATAGGGTACTGCTGTTGTGGCTTGAAAGTCTACATTTCCGGCTGAATCGGCAAGCCAAATGTATAAATTATCTTCACCGCATAATGAAGTCAAATTAAACGGAACAGAAAAAGTCACTTCAGCGCCATCACCTTCATTAAAAAAATATCTGTCATTAAAGTCGCGGCTAAAACCTGGTTCAGTTTTATATTTCCAGCGAACCTGGTTTGCATCTTTATGGCCGGTTACAGGATCGCCTGGAATTTGGATAGTTATTTCAAAGTCATCGCCGGACCCAAACCATTGTTCTCCAGGTATGGAACGGCCAATAACAGGCGGCGCAACGGGTGCTGTCGGGTCATAATAAACAACGCGGGTCGTGTAATTTTCATAGCCTGAATTTTGTTCTGCATCCACGAGCCAAAAATAAATACGCCAAAGTCCCGGTGTAACATTGCCGGCGAGCTGCAAAGTAGCACAAGTTTCATCACCAAAAATAAACCTACCACCCGATTGCGTCGTATCCGTTGCGCTCACCGGTGGATTTCTTTCTTGCGAGAACTTCCACCAAAGCTCAGTAATTCCAACAGGGTCTTCAGGATTTTCCCAGCAGACTTCAAACTCAGGCTCATTCACAAATCGCTCGAACGTACCGTATTTTATAGCCAGGTTTACCGGTTTTTGAGGAATTGAATCATCGCCCCCTCTGCCCTTCAGAAAAACTACTGCCACTTGGCTTTGCAAATCATTATTGCTTATCTGCAACGAGTTGTTAAACAGACCGCGTGCTATAGGCGCGAAGGTAATTTTAATTTCTTGAGAGTCACCCGGTTGTACTACAAACTGAGTCGTATCAACCTTATAAGCATCTGTATTAATCAAAATATTATTTACCTCAAGCGGAGCGCTAAAGGCCGGTTGTGGCGCTTTCTCATTAATGACATAAATTGACTGGGTGCTATCCTCACCAATTTCCAGTGTTCCAAATTCCAAGGGAAAATCAGGAACAACTCTAATTTGAGGCCCTGCTGCGGCACCGGTAACTTCAAGGAAATGAGCGTTCTGGTAAATATCGTCGCTGTTAATAATTATGGTTCCGGTATGTTTCGTTCTAGAAAGTGGTTCATATTTTATTGAAACCGAAATATTAGTACCTGAAGGCAATTGAAATTGCCCAGGGCTTTGGAATAAAACAAACGGGCTTGGCACTATGATTGAATTTACTCTTAGTATTTCACAGCTTACATTTGAAACAGTAAATGAGAGAACCTGATCTTTTCCAAATGCCAAAGTATCAAAACTTAGTGAGCTGGTATCAAGCTCAAGACTACCTGACCGGCAAATAAAAAGTGTGCTATCTTGAGCACCAATTCCCAAACTGCTGGTGGTACCCATTTCAATGCCTATTGTATTTCTGGCGCCAAATATCTCAAATATATATTCTCCGTCGGGAGTTGAAGGCAAATTTTTTGTCACAGTAAATGTGCCCTGCCAGACCTGGCCACTCCACACAGTATTGCTGAAATTAAGATCTAATAAATTTGATTCACTCAATCCAAATTGAATGCCCGGCGTTACTGTGGGATCCATGGCAGAATCAAAAATCAGTTCGATTTTCACATCTTCATTTAAACCCACAGTTGGTGGATTGGAATTGTTGTTCAGTACTAAGTTTATATCAACTAACTTGGGAGGTGTTTGGGCATTCGCGAGAGAAACAGCACCCAAACAAAAAATAAATATAAAATGTAGTTTTAAATATCGCATCACAAAACCTTATCCATCATGGAAAAACCGGGGGATCTGGTAAATCATTTGACGGGTTGCCCCCTCCACCTGAATCATCGCCGCTAAGCATAATAATACTGGCGCTAAACCCTCCTATTGCCACCGCACCAAGTCCCCAATAAAGTACCTTTTTCAGCTTACTCTCTTCGGGGTAATAAATAGCGCCCGTATCAATAACCTCAGTGTCATTGGGCGAGGGATAAATTTCGCCTGGCTCAAAGGCTTCAGTTGTATCTTCTTCTACAAAATTAAAATCAGTGTACGGCAGTTCATACTTTTCATCAGGTTCCACGGCTTTTTTTTCAACAGGTAGCGTTTGTTCTTCCTGCCTGACTTCATCTTTTCTGGGAATTCCCAAAAAATCACTGGCAAACCCAGGCAGGTTGTAATAAATCCGGCTCAAGTTGTTATCAAACTCTGCGTTTTGGATTTTTACAACTTTCTGACTTACAACATGCAGCATTTTCACTTCAAGCTTAAACTTGTTATCTTCCTCAATCAGGGAGCCAATAATTACCAACTGCACGCCGAGAGCGGCAGCGGCTTTTAATGCACACTTTATTTCATTGCAATTAGCATTGGGATCGATATTTTTATTAATTAATCCACGCTCCATATCCATTTGTGACATCGTATGAAACAGTTTTGCTTGAACCAATTCGTTAATGAATTCTCCAGTAATGAATCTTACATCAGAATAATAAAGTGAGCTGCCATCCATTTTAAAATTAAGAACAGCAAGAGAGTACCTCTCAGCATCCTTTTGACCAAAGGAATCATTTGGAGATAGTGCGCACGTAAGTAACATTATGAAAATGAATAATCTTTTCATTACTTCCTCATCAAATTAGGCTGGACTTTCATATGACTTGTCCTCAAATTTGACTTTGCTCAAAGCAGATTATTTGCCAATTCCCGTATGAGGGAAGAAGCTGATTGTTTAAATTAAGTACCGGCATAGCTTTTTTACATCTAAAACATCTTTTGCATCCCATATTAATTTTAATGACATGCAACCAAAATGCGGAGAGTTTTATCAAAACTTTTATATTTATCACAAAATGAAACAGCGGATCGGATTCAAAAAATTGTGGATTCCCGGACTTTTTAAGCAGGAAATTCTGTTCGCCCTAAGTGAATTTTGACACGTACTTTAATTAGATTTTCCAAAACGACTGTTACACCCAGGAGCATTATCATCAACATTGCGTAGTTGAACGCAACGGGATAAATGTATTGAAAAATTAAAGGCAGGCTGAAATATAGTAAAAAAGGAACCAACAAGAGCAATAAAGCCAAGTGCCGGGAGCGCTGCCCCCGAATATTGGGTCTGGAAAATGGCAAGTCCGGCGAATAAAGAAAAGCAAACTGTAAAAATAAGTGTGCAAGAATGCCCAGGAAAAAAATATGAAGTAAAACGTGTAAAAAATTTTGAAAATAATAATAAAATATTATACCCAAAAGAAATAAGAATGGAAGTACAAAAAACACCATTAGAAAGTTCTTTTCTGCATAAATTAATCGCCAGAACTTTGTGGGTGTGACATAAAATACCCAGGAGGCTTGATAATTATCACTCTGGGTTACATAAGTACGCAACATCATCGGGAAAAGAAAAATCAACAAATAGAGTAGCCCTGTCTTCCCCAAATCTACTTTATAAGTTACGAATGGATCGGCCAAAGCACCATCTTGAATCCCTCGAAACAAGTAAAACATAGTCAAGGGTAAAATTCCCAAAACAGCCAGCTTGAATTTATTATCATACAAAAACTGATTGATGATCAATCGAGCCACAACCCTCTCCTCATGGGCAGTTGCAAAAAAGTAGAAAATACGATCGAAGCGACTTTTTACTTTTTTCCTTTGGATTTTGTAGGAACTCAAAGAGATAAGCTTTTCGGCATAATTCAAACTAAGTTTTGATACGGTAAAAATAATAAGCACAATAAAAACACATAAGGACAATAAGGCCAGGAGCCAGTATATTAAATTTGCATTTGCGGAGGCAATCATAACATAACTGCTAAACCACGTTGCGGGTAACAAAACAAGAAACGGCATGTCCATCAACGTTAAATTAAAAACTGTGCTGATTTCCATGATTTTTGGAAGAATAAAAAAACTGCTGTAAACTAAAAACGCCAATCCAATCTGGAAAAAAGCCAGAATGTTTTGCATTCGATTAAAACTGACTTTGCTCAAAATAAATGTATACATCAAAACAATTGCCAGAGAGACTGCTGCATTAGCGAAGATTAACCCGACAAATGCCATGAAAATCAAAAAAAGCTCAACCTCTCCATTGAAAATTAGCGCTACAAATGAAGGTACTGACAGAATGCAGGAAAACAACATGACATAAAATATCAGACAAGCAAGCTTAACAAAATAAAATGTTCTGGATGAAATCGGTTTATGGGCCAGAATCACATAATCTTCCGGGGCTAAAATGATGTTATGGTATTCAACCAAAATCAGGCTGCCAATCATAAACATGGTATAAGTGATTAAGAGTGTAATCGGCATAAATAAATTGGGATTGGAAACAGTGATCGGGACAAAGACCAGCCCGGTCAAAAAATAGAAGAAAAGAAGGGTATAAAAAGAACGATTCCCGGTATTTTTGCTTCGAAAAACGGAAACAGAAGACTGTCGAATTTCCTTCTTAATAAAAATTCCGGTTAGAGCAAACCATTGACGTAAATCTACATCTAAAGCTTTAAAAAGAGATTCTACCATTAGCGGGGATTAGTTTTGTCGGCTATTCTGAGTTACCAGCTTAAATGCTGTCGAGTGCTTGAAGAAGTTCTACCGACTGACTCTCATGCGCGGCATTTCCTGTAAGCTTGCTAAATGCATGTTCAAGTGTGGCTTCTCCCGATTGTTGAATAATTTCGCCAGGTGTTCCAACCGAGATAATACTGCCATCATTTATAAGGGCAATTTTGCTGCAAATTCGCTCAACAACCTCAAGAATATGAGAACAAAACAAAATGGTTTTGCCCTGCTCAGCCATTCTTTTTAAAAGTTGTTTAAAAACGAGCGCCGTATTTGCATCGAGCCCATTTAGGGGTTCATCAAGAAATAGAACTTCCGGCTTGTGCAATAGTGCGGAAATCAGGAGGACTTTCTGCTTCATACCTTTGGAAAATTGGCTAATCAGCTGATCTTTATTATCAGCAAGACCAAAAAGATTTAGAAATTCATTCATTCGTCGTTGTGCCTGGGAACGCTCCATATGGTGCAATTCTGCCATTAGCTCCAAGAATTCCAGAGCGGTCAAAGACTCAAATAAAGCACCAGATTCCGGCACATAGCCAATTATTTTTTTTACTTCCTGAGATTGTGAGACAAGGTCGAAATCACCAATGGTGGCCGTGCCTGAAGAAGGCTTCATCATGCCTGTCAGCATTTTAACCGTGGTGGTTTTTCCAGCGCCATTAGGTCCTAAAAAACCAAAAATCTCTCCGGCTGAAATTTCAAGCGAAATATTATCAACTGCCAATTTTCCATCATAATCTTTACTCAGATTCGAAAACTTTATCATTCATCACTCTTTTAATAAAACACGAAAACTTTTTGGCTCCAACTCCAGCTTCAGTTTAAATTTATCTATTTTAAATGTTTTAAAGCTCAATACATCCTTAACTTTTTGATTTTTCTTCCATCCGGGCTGATAGACAATTTCTTGTTTTTCGTCCCCTAAATTCATAAAAACATATAAATCTGAGCCTTTGTGTTTTCTGGAATATACCAAAGCACCAGTCTCCGCATCCAGAAAATTCAATTCGTATTCGCCTTTTACAAGCACATCAGTTTCTTTGCGTAGATCATTTAGTTTAATATAGATATCTAAGATACTTCGATCCAATTGATTTTCGGTAGTATTTGCAATTTCGCCTAAATCAGTCATCTCGGTTTTATAAGATTCCCTCTCATAAATAAATTCGTTCCAAAGCATTGGTTTCAGATTATCCGGATAACCAGCTCCCCACATGCCACTTTCATCCCCATAAAGAATGAATGGAGCACCGAGATAGGTTAGTTGAAAAACAACCATCAGTTTCTGAATTTTATGCTGGGTAGAATCAGGTTTTAATGGAGAAAATCCAGAGCTTTCAAAAACATCAACACCATTTGCTATTTTCAATTTATCGGCATTCACAATGGCAGAAGGAAATCTGACGGACTGAATGTCGCTTAACTGAATAAACGCGGATCTATTTTTCGATTCGGATCTTTCATCCCGTATTTTTTTTAAGCTCGCAGTAAATTCTTCAAGATTCTCTTTTTCCGGCTTAGCCCAAAAGCGTAAAATATTTTTGGACAATTTCTTACTGGCTTCAACTGTGAAGTCAGTCTTGTCGGTCTTGTCAGAAATAGTGATAGCTTTTCTATTCAGCTTCCGAACATGAGCGTTCCATTCACGCCAGAATTTATCAGACAGTGCATCACTATCTTTTATTGACCAACCATCTATACCGTCTGTTGTTACTTTATCGGAATCAGGATCCATCCAGCGAGTAGTCACATCAAAAACATATTTGGCAACAGGTGGCGTCAATGCACCTTCGGGTGTCGTTTTAAAAAGCGGCCTCTGACGATCTCCTTGCCAGAATTTATAGCTAAATTCTACCGTATCGGGAGTCATTGGGTCATCCCAGGCAACTACATCAAACCAATCTTTATACTTAGATTTCTTCTGCTTGTTCTTCAAATCTTTGAACGCAAAAAAGTCCTCTCCACAATAAGAGAAGGAAGCCTCAAGTATAACTTTCATTTTAAGTAAATGCGCCTGTTGCAATAATTCGAAAAAAATTTCATCAGATTTAGCCATGGTCCAGTTAGCAGGATCTTCATTTTCAGCAATTATTTTTTTGCGGTCTTCTGCCCTGTCAATTCCAAAATTATCGTCAATGTGGTGAAAACTGGAGGCATCGTATTTTTCAATAGAGGGTGACTCAAACACCGGAGTGAGATAAATCGCGTTAACACCGAGTGCGTGCAAATAAGGGAGTTTTTCAATAACCCCGATCAAATCACCGCCGTATCTTCGGTCAGAAACTACTTCAGGAAATGATAGGTTACGTTCTTTTTCCCAGACTTGCAGTTTATACCAATCGGAAGCCCAGGGGTGAACCTGCCAATCATAATCCGCATCTTCAACGACATTTTTTTTAACCGGGTCGTTTGCAGGATTTATATTCCGGAAACGTTCGGGCAATATTTTATACCAAACAGCGCCGTATACCCACTCAGCTGAACTGTCATCCGCCTGGGAGACTCCCACAACAAATGAACTTATTACCAAAATGATTAATATAGTTATTTTCATAATTTCCTATGTATTGCCTTTATTAGTGAGTTAAAATCCTTATTTATAGACACTTTGCCGAAACAACTTGTTCCAAATAACCTGAGATAAAACAGTATTTTTTTCAACCTACTTCCGATAAAAATACTATCTCAAAAGGGATGTATTCCATTAAAACAATATTTGTTTGGGAGACAACTATTGATTTTTATAAGCAAAGAAAAAGTAAAAAGAGAAAACAAAACTCACCTGGAAAGTTCCGTATGAAACTGCGGCAAATTTATCCAATTTCTTAGCATCGTCGTAAAGACCGTTAAATGAATCCGGGTTTCCTGTTTTGCGATAGCGGTTATATTTATCATCTGCCTTGGTACGGAAATACAACGTTAATGCTCCGGACAAAACGGATGCACCAAGTGTCCACAAAAATCTATTTTTATTAGTCTTGACTTTCGCAACCTCAAATCTATCGCGAAGAATCATGTTTTTAGTTTTAGTTACTTCATTTAGTTGAACATTAATTTTTTCAAAATCCGTAGCATTTATGGTAAAAGTGGTATCCTTATAACTTCTCTTTTTTAATGTGATGCTCGTACTTTCGCCTTCATCCATCTCAAAAAAGAATGGAGTTTCTCCGACAAACCGATTTTCAATAAAAACCTCCGCTTCGTATGGTGAAGAGTTAACCGAGAGACTTTTTTTGAAATTTACCTGAAGAAATGTTGTATCTCCATCTGCAATCATTACTTCATTGAGCCAGGTTTTCCCCAACCAATTATTCTTGTCAAAATGAGCAACACTAATCGCATGGGTTCCAACCGGAACTGCTAAAATATTAAGTGGCGTGTATCCAATAGTCTTACCATCCAGTTTAACTTCCAGACCTTTATGTTTTGCATTAATTTTTAAATACCCAACGTCATCTATTCCAGAGGCAATCGAAAGTTCTGAAAAAACGACAAGATTAAAAAAACAGAGTAAAATTAATACTATCGAAAATTTATAAGAAACTGATCTACTCACTTAATAACCATCTCTTTTTCAGGTTTAAAACAAAAAATGTATTTATCCTCAGATGCCCCAATCAAATAATCTTTCCAAATCACAAGCGCTGTCCGAATTCTTCCCTGGGCGGTGAAATTCCATAGTTCTTTTCCATCATTTGCAGATAAAGCATAAAATTTCTGATCCAAGGAACCGAAATAAACAATCTCACCTGCCACCAAAGGGGAGGTGCTTATGCTGCTGTATGCGCTAAATGTCCAATTCAGTTTTCCTGAATCTTGTCTCAGGCTATAGAATGATCCGTTACTATCGCCAAAAAATACATCTCCTCCTTGACTAATTGCAGCGGTTTGAAATATTGGATAGTTCGTTTTATATTTCCAACTAAGTGTACCATCATTTAAATTGATAGCATAGAAGGTACTATCCAGAGAACCAACAAAAATTTGCCCGTCGTAAATAATTGGTGTTGAAAATATCGCCCCGTCTGTATCCATTTTCCAGTTTAAAGTACCGTCCTGGGTGTTTAAGGCATAAATGGTTCCATCATCGCTGCCCACAACAACAGTTTTTTCAGAAAGTGCCGGCGACGAATGCAATTGGTCTTCGGTTTTATAGCTCCATAGCTGGTCACCGGTTTCTAAATCGTATTTATCAATATGCCGATAAATTGCTGATACATAAACACCCGAGTTATCGACTAGTGGTTCTGTGGCAATATCTCCAGCACTGGTTCGCCACAAAAACCGGGCTGTTTCAAGATCCATACGTGCCAAAGTTTCAGTACCAAATCTGGAAACAATAAACAGATCTCCATCAAAAAAAGCACTTGACGTTTCAATACTTTCATTGGTTTTAATTTGGCCAATGCGATTACCGGTTTTGATATCGATCGCATCGAGACGACCATCTAGCGTATTAGCATAAACGATACCATTTGCCGCTACTAATACGGGGCTTATTGCAGAGGATGCCTTGTATGTCCACAAATTTTTAAGAGGCGGGCTAAGTGAAGTCGCACTGTAATTACTTCTTTCAGGTGAGTTACCATAAAGCGGCCAATCTTCATCACTAATTTCTGTAAGATAAATTGGATCCACTTTTAATGTTTTCTTACAGGAGAAAAACGCAAGAAAACAAAACAGCAAAATGAAGATATATTTAATTTTTTCTGTCATGAGATACTTAAAAGTCAAGCCCAAACCAAAATGCTTTTTTTAGTCCGCTATCCCAATGAATAGAAGGATTGCTTAAATCATTAACTTGAAAAGTACGGCCAATTTCATACCTTAAAACCAGGAACCCACCAAACCGCATACGAATGCCAAGCCCCATGCTTCCCAACACCTCTTCGAAATGATACTCACTATCCCAAGCCTGACCGAGATCTACAAAAGCGGCTCCCTGAAACCCGCCAAAACCCAAACCGCCAAAAGGAAAACCCAGAATCAATCTATCCAGCAAAGGGAATCTCACTTCATTATTTAGAAGAAATAATTTCCGTCCCCAAATACGCCATCGCGGATACAACCTCAAATCCCAGCTACCACCCATAAAATAGCGGAAAGATTCTTTGCCAACATTAAATCTCCCCATTACACGCGTGGCGTAAGTTGTGCGCCGGCTTAAGCGAAAATATTTTCGGTAATCGGTTGTAAAGGTAAAAAAACTAACATCGTTATTTTGAATATCGAGTGTATGACCAACTGTAACATTGTATCGTTCACCATCAACCGGACCGGTAACACCCCAAAGCGTATTATCTTTAACATAAGAGATTGAATTAGAAGCGATGATACCGTTTATGCTTCTGTTAAGATACTCCCGACGTTCTTTTCGTAAACTGATACTGCCTTCTATTCTGTTAAAAACTGAGAAAGGATAGCTGGCAGAAACGAACCCACCGACTCTTTCCTGGTCAAAGAAACTATCGACCCGATCGAAAAAGCGGCCTGAAATTCTAAACAACCCAACGGCTGTATTTACACGGCGACCTAGATCCACCCGAGTGACCGCAAAATTCCAGCTTTTAAAAAACTCACTGCTCCTTTGAGCATTATTGTACAGAAGGAAAAAGTACTTCTGGTTACCAAGCATATCGCTCATAGCGAGTTGGGCGCCACCGGTCGAACCGTAAACCGGATCATGTGCAATTGCACTTTGGGCGATATCCAGATTGAATTTCTTTTTGTACTTTATCTGGGTAGCATCTACCTGGCCGACAATTTTATTGGGAACCCAAATATCGTTCGTTCCTGTAACCACATCGTGAACGACCGTGTCTGCCTCGGCAAATTTCTTTTGAATATCATTCAATTCCCGAATTTGAAAACTGAATCCCTGAAAGGCTGAAAAAATCAATCTGTTGTTATCAACCCATTCAGCATCCTGGGCACCGGTTGTAAAATTGGTTATCTTTTTTATTTCATCGGCTGGCTCAATTGCTGAGGGGTACAAATTTTTCAAGACTCCGTCGACCGAATCAAAACTATCTAATTGCCCATCATTTTTTGTGTAGTCAGGTTGAATATCACCGTTATCCAGTGAGGCGACAACCAGGCTGTTATCATCAAACGGCTCAAAATTAAACGTATTATTTTTTAGCATCCATAGATTGAAAGTGCCATCTCTATCAGAAGAAAAAACAATATTTTGACCATCGGGAGACCATGTGGGTGAAAAATCGTTGTAGGGTCCGCAGGTAATATGGCGTATCTGTCCCGTCAGCACTTCGTACAAAAACAAGTTTTTGACACCTTCTTTACCATAATAAGACCGATCGGAACTGAAGGCAATGGTTTTACCATCCGGCGACCATTCAGGGTCTTTATCATCATAAAAATCATTTGTCAATCGTTGCAGGTCACCGGTTTCAACTGTCAAGGTATACAAATCGGGTTGTCCCGCAAAGCTCTTCCCGGAAAAAACAATCACCTTTTCATCGGGTGACCAATGTGGCGACGACAAAGAAACTAAATCGGGAAAATCAAATTTGCGGGTATTTTCCCTGGTTGAAATATCATAAACATAAAGTGCATCTCTGGCACCGCTTTTCGATATAAACGTAAGCTTTCCTGAATCATTAACATCGAGCTTACTTTTCAGCAAATAAAAGGATTCATAATCCGGAGTGCGCTCCCCCTTAACTAAAACTTCGGGAGATTTAGTTTTAACGCCGAGAGGTTTGATGTAAATATTCGAATAGCCCATACGATTTGCTGTAAATGCTACCCAGTCTTCCCCATCCTTTTTGAAATATGCCGGCTTGGTATTAAACCCAGCCTGGGTAAACTCTTTGGTTACCTGGTAGGGTTCATCTCCTTCATCAAGCAAAGGATAAATTTTCTTCTTTAAATCATAAATCCACTTTTTATCAAATTCTTTGTAGTTAAGGCCAATTGTCAGCTTCATCACTTCCGAAAAACGTTCAGCTTTCCAGGCATTTTCCAGCAGCAGCAGCAACTTCTCCTCACCAAAATTTTCAGCAATAAACCGACAGATTGCCTGCCCCTCTTTATACATTAAAAAGGTACCATAAATTCTGTCCATCTGGCTAACCGGCACAAGATACCCACTTAACATTGCATCGCGAATAAACATTTCTGCTTGAGAATCCCAGCCTTCCGACCAGTATTCTGCGATGCCTTCAGTAAACCATAAAGGAGCGCCGGCAAAGAGGGTTCTCCGGCGATCTTTATATCCCCTGCCTAATTTACTACGCGTGAAAACATGTACCATCTCGTGATTAATAACGTGCTTGAAATCATGAATTGAACCAGTAGAGGGAATCACCACTCTACCCTTTATAAATTCAAAAAAACCGCCAACACCTTCCGAAATAAAATTAGGAATTGTATTTGTCTGCTGGAAATGAATATGGTTTGAATAAAAAATCAGAGGAATTCTGCGTGTGATGTTGTGGTTCAACTTGCTTTCCAGGCGCGTATACGCATCCTCGGCCATGGCTGCCCCTATTTCCGCAAGTTCCCGCATCTCCGGATAAAAATAAACGTCATAATGCTCAGTCTTTAAAATATTCCAGCGAAAATCATCGTACTGGATTTTGTTTCTTCCAAAATAGTATTGCGAAAAAGCCCCAGACGAAATACATAAAATACAAACAAGAATAATGCTATTTCGGACAAGCTTTATATTTATCATACTACAACTCTTTTGGTTGGTGGATAACTGTCTTTGGTGAGACAAAATTGAATTATTAAATCCATAAAAACTTAAGATGAAATAGGGCAGAAATACATTTTCTCAAGAAGGTCACTTCGAAAAGGGTTATCGTCCATAACAAAATATCTTCCAAATTCTTTGCTACAATTTAACAAAATATGCACCTCTATCAAGTTAATTTTTGGTTGTAATTTTCCGATAGATATTATAGCACAATTTTGATATGGCTCAATTATCAGTGCATTTTTTGAATCATTTAATGTTTCACTACTTATATTAAATACATTTTTTTTGAAGAAAATTCCTCTGACTGGAAAATTTATTTAAACTCACAACGGGTGCTTATATGCGTGCTAAGCAAATAATATTCATCTTAGGTCTAATTTTTATACCCATTGGCTTTATTCTCCAAGAAGTAAATTTACCTAAATTGATGGCCAAAACTGAAAATTTTTATACTCAGATTAAAATTTTTACTTCTGTTATGGAAACTATTCAACGCTCGTACTTAGAGGAAAAAACTACAGAAGAGTTAATAGAGGAAGCCATAAAAGGCGTGGTTAAAAATTTGGATCCCCACACGGTATTTCTGCCCGCAAACGATTTCACCAATTGGAATCAAAATTTTGAAGGATATACCGGCATTGGTATCGGCTTTGAAATAATTAATGGAAAAGTGACTATAATGTCCATTCTGGATTCAAGTCCCGCAGAAAAATATGGTATTCATCCCGGCGATAAAATATTAAAAATAAACGGAGATGATGTAACCAATATTCCAAAAGAAAACATAGTTGCAAAGTTGAACGGTCCACCGGGATTACCCATTACTCTAACTTTACAAAATCTACAATCTTCCAAACCACGTGAAATACAATTAATTCGTGAAAGAATACTTTTACAAAGCATCCCGTTTGCTTTGATGGTAAAACAAAATATTGGCTATATAAAAATCGATCGTTTCACCTCAACAACATCCCGGGAACTAGATCAAGCTTTGAAAGAATTGAAGCAGAAAGGCATGACCTATCTGGTTTTAGATTTACGAGGTAACAGTGGTGGTTATTTAAATGCCGCTGTTGAAGTAACTGACAAATTCATTCCTGCAGGTAACAACATTGTGACAACCAAAGGCCGGTTAGCCAGTTCTTACCAAGAATTCCGCTCAACCGCTGCTAAAACCCATGAACTGTTTCCAATGATTGTATTAATTGACCATGGTTCTGCCAGCGCATCTGAGATAGTAGCAGGCGCAATTCAAGATCTTGACAGAGGCTTGATCATAGGCAAAACAAGTTTTGGCAAGGGTCTTGTTCAAAGCCAATACCGTTTCCATGATGGCTCAGCACTCTTAATAACCACAGCTAAGTATTATACGCCGAGTGGCAGACCTATCCAAAGAAATTTTTTCGCCAAAACTAAAGATGAATATTACAGAGAGGCGTATAACGACTCAATTTCTCAATATGATAATAGCCTGCAAGCAGAGTTTCACACATTGTTAGGACGAAAAGTTTACGCAGATGGGGGCATTAAGCCCGACATTTGGATTAAAAATGATAACAATACACTTTCAGAAACTTTAAGAAAACTGTTCTATTCAAAAAAACGTTCGTTTCATGCATACATAGAAACATTTCGGGCAAAAAATCCACAAATAGAAAAAAGAGGGGAAAAACGATTTATAAAAAGTTTTGAAGTAACAAATGAAATATTAAATGACTTTCTGAAATTCGCGGTTCATTACGATAATATCGAGAACATGAATAACCTGAAAAATGCAGATAATATTAAAAACATTCAATTTCTCCTAAAAAGAGAGATGGCATATATGATTTGGGGAAAAACTGCTCAACTCAGGGTGAACTTGCTTAGAGATAAGCAATTGAATAGCGGTATAAATTATTTTCCGGAGGCACATGACCTGCTATCCTTAGCCCGACAATTAAACTAGTATCCTTAAAAACCTACGAATAATCTTAAAAAAATTATTGACAATCCAAAATTTCTTCCTTATTATATATAGAGAATGGTGTCGACGCATACTTTTTTCCTTTTCATCAAATCGTCGAAACATTTTTTCAACTTGGTTCATTCTCTTTTGTAATTTATGCACCTTTTTATTGCATAAATTGCAAATTTAAACCAAAGGGCTCGGACAGAAAGTTCTTCATATTTTTTAGGAGGGCCTATGAAGAAAAAACTGTTCGCTGTCGCTACAACTTTTTCACTGTACTTTGTTTTCATTACTGTCTTCACAGCTTTTGACAATCAAGAAAAGCTCACTTCATTTCTAACGAAATTTGAACTGAGTGAAGCAGCTACTACAGCGTTTGCTCCAACTAGTCAAATGGGATCTAAAGATTCTCAGAATATAACTCAGGTGAGCTTGCGAGATCCTATGCCACCACCAGCAAAAAAACCAAAGCCGCGACGTAAGAAAAGAAAGAAACGCTAGGGGCATTGTTTGTTGTGAATGTCGCAGGGAATTTACTAACTTTGAACTTTCTGTTCGGGTCATGTTAAAAAAGAATCAAAGTATTCACATAAAAATAGTAAATTGGTGGTTATCATTTATTTTGCTTCTGATAATCATTTCTAATCTACCCCATCAAGTAGTGCCGGTATTTTCCTGGCTTAACTGTTCGGTATATTTTTTGATCTTTCTACAAACCATTGCCTTATATAAACTAGGAAACGCCAACAAAAATATTTTCTTAAATATTGGTATTTTTGCATTTTTACACAGCTTAAGTTTTACCGATATTTTTGTTGGTGAGAATTTTCTCTATGGGGACGATTATCTTCGCTATTTCTTTTTTGAATACAAATATATCACTCTGAGTTTCCTCCCTGCATTCTGCGTTATATTCATCACGTTAAAATATATTTTCAAAACAAGTTCTGACTTAAAAATCTATCTATTCTCCTTTGCCTTAACAATACCAACATTAATTTGGAATTACTTTCCATTCATAGCTGACAAGGAATTCATCCTTGAAGTAGAAGATGCGCTATTATATAAAAGTGTTATTCTTTTTGACTTCCTCCCTTTATTCTTTCTGGTATTTTTTGGAGCACTGTTATATAAATTTGATCTATCGCTCGGAGAACATATAAATACCCTAATGATTTGCTTTTTTATAGTAACCATTATGGATATTACAAATTTAATTGGTACTGTTTATAACATAATCATTTTCAAATACACGCAGTACGTTTTACTTATCAGTCTTTCATTTTTTTCGATTACTCTGTTTCGTCTTATTAATTATTCATACTCAGATATTGGACAACTTTACAGCTCCATTATTTCTTACGGTGATGTTTATGGTGTTCCAATTAAGCGCAAAAAGAATGCTTTTATTCAATTTTTAAAAATTTATTTTCATGAGAAAAGAAACTCTATTGGTTTTTCAATGTTGCTACTAACTTTTTTTATAAACTATTTTAGCAACTCAATTTTCATCAAAATCAACATGACAGTTTTATCAATTGGAATGCTTGCGTTATTGTTTTACGTGAGTGCCTTATACCAAAAACGACTAAATAGCGGAAACTTTGTCAACTTTAAAAATAAAATTAACACATAATTATTAACTTTTGAGGGTTAGTTAAATGATTACAACGGACTCAGATATTTACAAGGAGTACTTTACGGGCAATAGTCCTGAAGCCAAAAGGATTAATAGGGCTGTCAAAAAATTTGCCAAGGTTAATAGCAACATTCTAATTATTGGTGACACAGGCACAGGCAAGGAGCACACAGCCAGAACGATACACTCATTAAGTACGCGCAAAAATAAACCATTCGTAATGGTTAATTGCTCTGCTTTGGGTTTTACACTTGACAAGAAAGATCTTTTCGGACAAGAAGTCGAGCTTGAAGGTACAATCCAGCGTACAATTGGTCTTCTTGAAAGATCCAACAACGGGATACTATTTCTTGATAACATCAACGAAACAAGTATGGAGTTTCAATTTGAATTGCTTCAGGCCATCAAAGAAAATACCTTTCGGAGGATTAACGGAAAAACAAATATCTCCTTGGACATCCGGGTTATTTCAGCCAGCGCCGCTGAAATGGAAAACGATATTGAAAATGGTACCTTCCGCAAGGATTTTTACTTTTTATTAAATCCTCTTTCCGTAACAATTCCTTCTTTGCGTGAGCGGAAACAAGATATTCCTGAAATATTCGTTTCATTTTTAAAGAACTATTGCCATGAAAATGAAATCGAAATTCCTGCTGTTCCTGCAGAAATATTCGAATCAATTCTTGAATACGATTGGAAAGGAAATATCCGTGAATTGAGAAACTGCGTTGAAAACCTGGTAATGATGTCGCCTAATGGCGAACTTTCAACTGAATTTCTACCTTTTGAAATTAAACGTCATCCACTTGACTTTTTAGAGGTCAAAAACTTGAAAGGCGTTATCACAGAAGTTGAAACATTTCTCATTAAAAAAGCGCTGGGTAAATTTGCTGGAAATCAGGTGAAAGCAGCTAAGCTTTTGGGTATTCCGGAAGCTACACTACGCTTCAAAATGAAAAAGTACGCTATTTCTAAAAGTTAATTATTGTGTAACACCCTCACAGGGAATGGTGGGGGTATTATGGGTGGAACTAAAATCTGGTTATTTCGGTATTTTGGTTTTCTCTGCCTACAATAGCTGTTTTTGTCAAACCAATAAAAAGCCCATTTTCTACAACGCCCGGTATCTGATTTAACTCGACACTGAGCTTCTCAGGTTCATCAATCTCCAAAAATTTGCAATCAAAAACATAATTGCCATTATCGGTTATAACCAACTTATGGTCTGCTTTCCTGACACCAATTCTACAACCAAAAGATTCAACTTTTTTATAGGTGGTTTCCCAACCAAAAGGCAAAATTTCAAGCGGAAGCGGAAAGGCTCCAAGCTTCTTTACCAACTTTGACTGATCGACAACTATCACTAAATTTTCAGTTGCGGCTGCTACAATCTTTTCTCGGGTAAGCGCAGCACCACCGCCTTTAATTAAATTGCCATTGGGATCAATCTCATCGGCACCGTCGATGGTTATATCAATTTTCTCAAAACTATTTAGTAATGGGATATTTGCCTGTCTGGCAATTTGTTCCGTTTGTAGCGATGTGGATACAGCCCCCGAAATGGTTAAAACTTTTTGTTTAATACGAGTAGCTATCTCCTGAATAGCGAAATACGCTGTCGAACCAGTCCCTAAGCCCACAATAAAGCCATTCTCAACGTAATTAACAGCCTCAATTGCCGCCGTCTTTTTGGCTAATTTCACATCCATTCGAAGTTATTGCAATGTCTTTGAAATGTTGAGAGCCAGTAGCTGGCTTCTATGATCATACTTAAAGTTCAAATTAAAGCCTGTTTCATTTTCACTTAACTTTTTATTGTATTTGTAAACTGAAAGAGTGGAATGGATCGCACTAACCAGATGATTTAAAAAGATTGCGGCTAATGCAAATTCCGAGTTGTTGGAGGCGCGATCACTTCGAATACGTAAATCTTCAAACTTATCACGATTTTGGCTATTGTCCCATTGCCAATGGAATGCTTCAGTATTTCGATAAACATCAATTAAGTCCCGATCGCGTAGTTGCGCCTGGTTATAGTCCGCAATGTTATCAAAATTTCCGATATCGACAAAATAATCATCCTTTTTTCCTTTTAAATCTACACCGGCATGGGTAACCGCAAATGCACGATAATCATCTTCCAGCCAATTACCCCAGGTTCTGAAACCAACATAACTACCGACGGTAAGTACTTCCGTTAAAATAAAAAACCGCATAGTTCGTTTAGAATTGGCGTAATGTTGACCCCATCCGGGCAAAAGCAACGACTGCAAAAATGCTCTTCCTCTTGATTTTAATACGGGTCTATCCTGAAAAGTCTGACCAGCCATTGTATTTTCTTCAATTGAGTTGTAGCGGCTCACGGCTGCGTGAATTATTTCTTGTTTTATTTTTAACTTGTCAGAGCCACCTCTCAATAGCGGTTGAGCATGCAACGCATTTAAAGATAGCAGTACTAACAAAACCATCAAAGAAATAGGGATGTTATAATTTTCAAATCTAATCATTTACCAAAGCACTCCTAAAGCCAAGACCGGCACCAGTTCTTCGTTGTAGAGCTTGCCTTGCATGTTCAGCTCGGCTGTGAATTTACGATTATGGAATTTAGTGGTTAGCCCGGCGTCAATGGCACTTAAAATATGATTAAACATAATAATTGTTGTCATCGTGGTGGCTTTCTTAAAGTTATCATTGGACTCTTTACGGATTTGCACATACCCCACTCTCGTTGGAGAAATAGTATCCAAGCTCTCGGAGTCAAATGCTTTATTTAGATAATCCTCAAGAGTAAATATCCTGGACCCCAGCTGGTCTCTGAAATCATTCCAGCCATAAATAAATTGGTTATACTTTCCAACATTCTCATAATATTGTTGATTTATAATATTAGGTAAGAAGTGGCTAAAGGTACGACGTTCATAGTCACGTAGAGCAGATTTATTGCTTCTATCTAAACTGCTTATTTGTGCAATCCAGTCCCAATAGGAATTTTCATCCCATTGTGCATTTGCGACCCCTTCGAATTCATCCTCAAAATCATTTGCCTTCTTATCATAATTTAAATTTAATGCGATTGCAGCAATTTCAACGCCTAGAAACAAGAAACCTTTGATGTAGGAATTAGCATAAATTTGCCCGGCACCCGGCACAATAGCAGAAAATAGCACACTCTTTTTAACCGATTTACCTCCTGCAGTTTCTCCCTGAGTAAACAGTGAAATATTGGGGGTTGTTTCAATACTTTGTTTTAAACGAACTTTAAATTCCGAACGCGCTGTTACCAAAGCATTTAATTCGCTGTTAGTTTTTTCCTTAGCCGTGACATTTCCGAACCCAAACACAAAAACTAATAACAAACAGAAAACTACTACTTTCATCATAAACCTATTTATCTATTCAAGGTAACCAAAAGAAACACCAAAATAAAAACGCCAATCCTTGCCATAAACCTGATCAGCAAATTCAAACCGATCTAATCCATAGGCGGCACTAAAAAAAAGTTTTGTTGGAAATGAATAAAACGAAAACGAATCCATCCTAAGCTCGCCGCCAACGCTTGACTTGAAATCGCCAAAATCAATTTTGTCTTCATCAAATGCATTGCCGTAATCATAAAATGCGCTGAGATAGACTTTATCAAAGTAGAGATGCATAAAACGCATATCGAGTTTATTAAATAATGGGAACCGGTAGGTCAGTTTGCCTTGTAGCATTTTTCTCCCCTCAATGCTGTAATACGGGTATCCCCTATTACCTATAATACCGCCGGCAAAGAAATTAAAAAAGCTGTCAACCTTTGTATCAATAAATCCACCATTTACATCCAAATTCAATGTATGACCTTTAAAAAAGAATGGTATATTTTCCTTATAATTCAATGTCAATTTGTTATAATTGTAGTTCTCAAAAATTTCAGCACTTACAACTCGCTCCGTAGCAAAGTCAACCAAAAATTTATTAAACTCTCTCTCGTAGCGGAACTCAAAAAATCGACCTTTGGGGTCTATTTCAAAAAACCGACTAAAGCCAAACGTATCGTACGTATATTTTAACGATAAATCGTATCCCAAAAAATATTTGTACTTAAACGTTTGTTCTCCAACCGGGGCTTGAAATTTTACCGAAGTCGCATAACGACTATGAATAAAGGACGCTCGAAGCGTATGGTAGCGATTAATAATTTTCTGATCCAGCCCGATGTTAATTTCCATTAAATTATATTTAAACTTATCCTGGGGATTATTCAAGTTGAATATGCCCCTCACAATTTGTTCTGTAGAATCTACATCAAATTTAATATTTTGAACCTGATTATAAAACTCAGCAAAAATGGTCGGGCTGAACTTCTTGTATTCTACCAAAGCAAACAAGTCATAATCCAATCTCGAATTCAAATCAAAGCCAGCCAGAAATCCAAATTTTTCCAGTACCTCATAAGAATAAGCATACGTGCCGAGCTTTAGGGTGCCGTAATCCACCATAACTCGTGGCATAAAAGCAATATCGGAGTACTTTGTTTTATAAGGACTTACCTCATAATTAGAAAATTTAGTATCGTCATAATACGGCGCTTTAATTTTTTCTATGGCAGAAGGAGAAAAACTGTTATCAGCAGATGCAAGTTGTGTTTCATTTGCATAAATAGCATAATTCGCTTTTTCCGGATTGATCGGTTTGGGATTTTCCAGCTTTGCAATTTTGTACCCATCGGCTGTAAATGTTGAAAAAAGCAACTCGCCTTTCCGGTTTACCGAGGGCATAAAAGCCCCGCCTACAACATTTGTTAACTGGTCAATTCCTTTGGTTTCCAAATCCATTTCATAAATATTGAAAATACCGGTTTTATCCCAGCTAAAATAGACTTTTTTTCCATCAGGACTATAAACGCCATCGCGAGAATCGTACTCATCAGCAAGTAAGGGTTTTGTCTTGTTGGTTTCCAGATCTAAAAGAAATAAATCCTGACCACTGTTTATAAAAGTAGAGTATAAAACCTGCTGTCCATCCGGCGACCAATCAGGATGAGCAATTTGCTCACCATATTTAAAGTCAGTGAGATAGGTTAATTTTTTTGTCTCCAGCTCAATACGAACAAGGTTTTCTGTACCATCATTATTCACGATAAAAATCAGCTCCTGAGCATCCGGCGACCAGGTTGGACTGTGCGCCCTGAGTCCACGAGTGATTCGTTCTTCTTTTTCTCTCTGAAGATCATATATATAAATATCAAAAAATCTTGAACCGCTTTTGGTTTGCTTGTCTTTGTGAGCATAAGCCAATCTCTTTCCATCCGGCGACCAGTCAAGATCATGACTTACCCATAGTTTTTTCTTCTTGTTGTTTTTAACAAGAGGCCCCACAGCTTTAAATCCGGTACTGGAAAGACGATTATGTTCAAAACTAGACAGATAAACCAAACTGATATCATCTGGCCCCCAGGTCGGGTTAAAATTACCAATACCCTTTTTCTCGATAATTTCACCTTCAACCCGATTCTCAGTAATATCCCGCAATTGAGACTTGTACTGAGCTGTTATTTCCTCAATCCAATCGTTATAAAGTGTGGAAGCACTCTTACCTGTCACTTTTTCCATGGCACCATCGATGGTTACCCGGTGAAAGCCTTTCATTTCCTTTGAAATTTGTTGAAGCGATTTCAAACCAAAATTCTTAACAAGGTAGCCAACAAAGGCATAACCGTGATTATAGACCTTTTCATTGCCAATGCTATTTTTTCCAAAACCACCCATCTGCGTATAAGTCAGCACCTTATCCTCAAGCACCGAGGTACGCAGGATCATATCGCGGTGAGCATCCCAATCTTCATAATCTAAACCGGTAATTTGAAATTGTGCGACACCCTCAGCGTACCAACTTGGCATAACCGTCATCGCAATTGGATAAGACACAACTGTATTCGGCGCTCCACGAATTACATCCTCTCGCCTTTCGGTTTCATAAGCAATGGCCTGGAAATAGACTGCAGGAACATGGCGCGTAATTTTTCTGGAGGCGCCAATCTGAATCATGTGGGTAAATTCATGGGTAATAACGTTGCGTAGCCAATTGTGGGAACCCCGCAATTCAAAATCCATAGCAGATGCCCAAATTTCTATTTTATTATCATAGTAGAAAGCCGCACCATTGGAATAGTCTTCATAATCCTTGATAATAAAATGAATTTTTGAATCTGCTTCATATTCATAAAGTGAGGTGACCGGTGTATAAATATCCTCTGCTATTTTTGCAATAACTTTGGCTGTACGGTCAGTGCCTTTGTGAAAATGGACAAAAAAGTGTTCTGTCTCAATGGTGTACCAATCGAGCTCCGGATGATTATAAGCATCGGGGCCAAACTGACCCAATAAATTACCAGACAAAAATAATATTATGAATAAAACCTGGAGATATTTTTTCTTACTTAAAAAATTTTCCATTCTCATTTAATATTCAACCTTAGTCCTGTAAGAGAAGTTAAAAACTTCCGAGAACCTACTTGAAGTTCACCCACCTATTTTACAACTGCAATTTTAATAACTTTAACATCAGAATTGCTTGCACCCTTTGCTTCCACCCGCGCAAGATAAACGCCGCTTTGAATATTGGTCAGAGACCAGGTGACCTCATTGTCTGCTTGGGGAAAACCCGGTCCGGTTAGCTCATCAACAAAATCGCCGGCCAAATCATATATTTTAATATTAACGTCAGCGGCTTCATTCAATCTGTAGCGAATGGTGGTTTGATTCCCCTCAGTTGGATTTGGGTAATTGTAAACTAAATTTTTAGCCATTACAGAATTTGTTGAGGGCTGTTGCGGTTGATTAAACTCATCATTAAAATTGAGGTGCCCTAAGCCGCCAAACAGACCAGGCCACGGAGAAGCATCAGCATTATACGAACTTGCAAAATCCCAGACATAAATAAAGCCATCCTCAGCAATAGCCACAATTTCTACATCTCCATCATCTTCAAGATCGGCTATATAGGGCGCACTGTTGACTTTGCCACCAGGAGAAACCGGGAAACCGTCGACTATCATACCGGAGCCAGAATAAGCAATCACCCGGTTATCTGAGGTGCCGGTTACAATTTCAGGAATTCCATCGGAGGTTAAATCAACCAAGACCGGTGCGCCTAAACCGACTTCTTCAGCCCGACTAATCTGTACAGGAAAATTGTTTTTTAAAGAGCCAATGTGGTTAAATGCAAAAAGCTGATTGTCTCCGGTAAAAACAACATCTAGAAAACCATCTCCATCAATGTCACTCACAGCGATTGCCGATGGGTTCTCAACACGAAAAGATGTAGGCAGGCCTTCCAAGTTATCGCCATTTTGAGTAAACGCGAAAAGCTCACCGGAATCTGATACTAAAATAAAATCAACATTGCCATCCCGATTCAAATCTGCAATGACCGGGGAATTAGAAATATTTGAATTAGTTTGACGCTGCCAAATCAAACTTCTATTTTGCCCGATTAGACCAACTTCTCCAGATATTGTTGTGTAGGCTAAGTCAAAATTTATATTTCGTGCAATTCCGGAAATGGCACCGCCACCCTGAGCAACAATTAGTGGGGTGACCACACTATCGCTGTCAATCAGAATAACTCCCCCATCTGCATTCCCAAAGACTACTTCAAATATACTGCCGGTATTACTGTAAACGAGTGGCGCAGTTGTAATTTCAACCTGGCTTTCGTAAACATATATTTCATCTGCTCTTCCATTTGAATCTGCATCCTCAGGCTGATAAAAGGCAACCGACCGATCTGTCGTTACCACAACAATTGTATCGGACTCACTGGTTGCAATTGCCGGAGAAAAGATTTTTTCGCCTGGAGGGGTTGCAAACAGGGCTTTTTCGTAGGATTCTGTGACACCATTTAAACCAATAACATTGAACATTTCATCATTAGGTATAAATTTCGTACCGTCTGCATTCCAAACGTAAATTTCTGTAGAATTACTTGAAGTAGATATAATCTCCGATACCCCGTCATTATTTAGATCAGCGGCAACCGGGGCATTTATGCTTGTACCTGGCTCAGCTGTAATTTGTGGAAAGCCTGGCCGAAGTATCGTATTTTCCACACTAAAAGACATGATAGAATCGGGCTCGCTAAAATCAAAAATTCTAATGTAAGAATTCGAGCCGTTATTAGCCGAACTATTGGGCAGAGTCTCAGGTGAGAAAACAACAGCATCCGAGTTACGATTTACAAGCAGGTTAATTTCATTTGAACCCCAAAACATATCTTCAATTACACCGTTTTCAGCGCCAAAGCCTGCGCTCAGAAAGCCATAAAATTGACCGAGATCCTGTGCGCCGTCTGCCTCTTCTAAATCTACCCCGCGATGACCGGGATCAGCATTGACGCGATTTTGGGCGAAGTTCGCTCCTATTATGTTTTCATCGATATGCCATATTAAAATACCAGAACCAGGCAAACCAAAATCATATTCACTCACCGAGGTAATCACGCCAATTTGTTCTTGCGCTTGCAGAATTTGTCCGCGGTCATCCCACACAAATTCAACCTTTGTCCCTTTTGCATCAAAGCCAATTGCAAAGTTGTCTCCATTAAAATCGCGGCTTCGATTTTCAATTAAAAAATATTCTTTGGCATTGATTGGAATTTTGTAAATCTGGCTTACATTTTTTGCAAGAGAGGTCGCAACCGGAAGAGCATCTCCGTTTTTTACTACGATGGGAGTTTCCCAGCCAAGAAAAATTTTTGACCAGGCACAGGGTTCAGCGGGAACCATTCCGAAAAAATTCCCGGAGCCTTGATCCATCAATCCAAAAACGCCTATTCCTGAACGGCCATTATCCGGGTTAAACAAGATTGGCAACCCCAACTGATTCCCAAACATAAGAGCCATCGTACCCAGCATGCCAATCTCAAATTGATCCTGGCTTTGAGTTTCAGGCAAAATTATGCCATCCCGAATATGGAAGGAACCGTTATTCACAGCTATACCCGCATAGTTGGGCTCACTATTTCCCAACTCATTCTTCAATTCATTAAAATTTAAAAATACCGACGGAATATCTTGTGGTGTGCTATCGAAATCCAGGGCGAAATCTGATCCCACTCCTGCATGAAAAATAATAAAACTATCGTAATTTGAAAAGTCGATATTGTCCGCCAAATCTGCTATCTGAAAGCTTTCCTGAAAAAATTCAGCGAGCCGGGTGTCTAGCAACTCATCATTACCTGCCGGCGAATAGTAACTCATTTGATTGAAAACTGTGTAGCCGGCTGTATCTGCAGCAGGAAAAACATCCGCCTCAAGAATAAGATTTCCTCTTGAGACCTTCTTATAATAATTACTCAGAGCCAAAAGTTGTGCTTCAAAATAGGGACGGTTATGTGGTGGTACATCTATCGTTTTTTCAGTATCAATGGCAAATTGGAATTTACCATTCCCGGTAGTTAACGTATTGTTGTCAGTTTGAAAATCTACGCGAATAACCAGCAGCTTGAGCGTATCCGGACTACCAATTGTATTCGTATTAATCGTAAAGCCAGAGTTAGATTTTTCCAGCAGATTGTTGTTAATTCCCAATAAATTGCTATCAGAAAATTGTGGTTTATAAAATCTGGGCCTGGGTGATTGCGCCATCGTTGATTGAAGCGTGCAAAATAAACCAATAGTAAAAACAAGATATCGAAAATACTGCATATGATTTTCTAGTAAAACCGAAGTGTGGTTAAGAGATAACTGAATTGTAAAACGTGAAATTCATTCCGGTTGCGATTTACAGATCTCTCAGCACGAAGCAACCGGAATGAACTTTGACAAAATTTATTGACCACCGATTGTCATCGAAAAACGCATCGTATCAGAAAGCGGGTGGTTATCTCCAGCAGAGATATAGCCAAAGTCGAATTGATATATCGAATATTTCAGACCGGCGCCAATAGTGAGATATTTTACTTTCCCATCAGGATCATGATAATATCCTGCACGTAACGCAATTAAATTTGCGTACCAATATTCGGTGCCAAGATTGAATATATAATTGTCATCCTGCCATGCAGAGAAAAATGCCTCAAAAACAGGGTCCACTTCGCTAACCAACGTTGTATCTCCATCAACCGATATCTGATTAGATGCGGTGCGATGCACTAGCAACTTGTTCATATCAGCCACAAAAGTCAGGCTGTTGAACTCCTGGTCAATGGCCTTGTAAGCAAAGCCAATCTTAAAATTCGTGGGAATAGGATCTGCCTGGGCATTATCAATATAAGTAATTTTGGGGCCGATATTAGAAATATTCACTCCAAAACTTAAATTATCCATAAATAGATTCTTTTTTAACAGTCCCAAGTCTACAGCAAAAGCGCTGGCCTTGCCATTCCCTTTTTCAATACCTGCACCTACTTCAGACAAATTACTTTTAATAAATTTTACATTCAGACCAACGCCGGTATTTTGAGAAAAAAGAGTGGCGTAGGAAAGTGTAATCGCAAACTCATTACTGTTAAAAGTACCTAACGCCTCAGGGCCGGTTTCATCTGTAATAATTTGTTGGCCGTAGTTGGCAAAGGTTATGTTGAATCCCACTGTACCGAGTCCTTCAACGGACTGTCGATAGGCCCCAAATAAATAATACAAATCATCGAGATTAAACTGCGGCAAAAGTGGTTGGTACATACTAGTGAATTGCCTTCCTTCCTGGAAAGCAAGCCCAGCCGGATTCCAAAAAACGGCTGACGCATCATCTGCAACAGCAACAAACGCCTCTCCCATGCCGCCCACACGCGCATGAGGTGAAATCAGCAGAAAAAGTACTGCTGCTTCACTAACTGCAAACAAATTCGGGATGCTTACTACAAAAATGAGGAGTATCGCAACCAATGATGTTATTTTTTTCATAATACCTCCAAATGATATTTAAAACATCTACTTTCTAAATCGCGTCTTATAAATAAAAAACCGAATGCATCAGTTTTATAAAATAAAACTAAATACATTCGGGCTCTAGAGCCCATATAAATTCGCCAATGGTTCAACTCAAAAATCTACCTTTTAAATCTTAACAAAACCGTAGCGAAATTATATAAGCTTAACTCCTCAAATTTTAACAACAAAATATATGTATATAAGAACTTTTTGTCAAGATATTTTTTGCCAACCTTTTCTATATACTTTAATTTGACTATCGGCTGATGACAAAAAAACCTTTATTTCTTATCCTTGAAAGGCAACAACTTTTGTACCAAACTCGACAATGATAAATCGATGTTGTTTTTTTTAAACTTAGAATGAAAAAATTATGGCTATCCCAACCCATTAATACAAAAATGTATCGGTCAGTTACAATTAAGGCTAACTTATTTCTGACTGATATTGGTCAGCAGACAGTAAGTCGTCCAATTCAGATTTAGAGGTGATTTTTAATTTTATCAGCCAGCCATCACTATATGGGCTACCATTGATGAGTTCGGGCTGATCTTCTAGTTGGGAATTCACTTCAACTACTTCTCCGGAAATTGGCGCATATAGTTCTGAAACAGCTTTTACCGCCTCTATTGTTCCAAAAGAATCTGTTTTTTTTGTTTCATCGCCAACTGCGGGTAATTCAACAAAAACAATATCACCCAATTCACCCTGAGCATAATCTGTAATTCCAATTGTAGCAATATCACCATTTACTTCTAACCATTCATGTTCCGCAGTGTAATGTAAACCGGCAGGAATTTTCATTTTATTCCACTCCTTTAAAAATTAGGCAGATTATGATTCGAATTTACTTTGCATTTTTTCGATATACTTAGTATCAAAATCACCGCTTAAAAACAATTCATCATTCAAAACTTTTTGGTGAAATGGTATCGTAGTTTTGATCCCTTCAATTACAAATTCCTCAAGGCAACGATTCATTCTTAAAATGGCTTCTTCTCTGTTTTTGCCATGCGTTATTACTTTTGCAATCAAGGAATCATAGAAAGGCGGAATAACATAATGTGCATAAGCATGTGTATCCACACGCACCCCTGGACCTCCCGGTATATGAAAGCTGGTAATTTTCCCCGGCGAGGGTCTAAAATCTTTATCAGGATCTTCAGCATTAATTCGACATTCTATTGAATGCCCGCGCATTTTGTAATTTTTGTTCCAGTCGAACTTCATACCATAGGCAATCTGAATTTGCCTTTTTATTAAATCCATACCAAATACTGTTTCAGTCACAGGGTGTTCAACTTGAATTCTGGTATTCATCTCCATGAAATAAAACTTGCTGTCCTCGTACAGAAATTCAATGGTACCTGCACTTTCGTAATTTACAGCATTTGCACCCTTAATCGCTGCTTCGCACATCGCTTTTCTAATTTCAGGAGTTACTGCTGGCGAAGGTGATTCTTCAATTAGTTTCTGATGTTTTCTTTGAATTGAACATTCTCTTTCGCCCAGCGCGACAACATTCCCATGGGCGTCACCGAGTAACTGAACTTCAATGTGGCGTGGATTTTGAAAATATTTTTCCATGTAAACATCAGGATTAGCAAACCCAACTTCAGCTTCTGTTCTCGCCTGATTGAAAGCATTTTCCAAACCGGAATCATCGTGTACAATGCGCATACCGCGCCCACCACCACCGGCAGATGCTTTTATGATAACCGGATAACCAAATTCGCCGGCAGTTTTTCGGGCATCATCCACATCTTTCAGAATCCCATCGCTGCCCGGAATCACCGGTACCCCTGCTTTTCTCATCGTTTTCTTTGCCAGCGACTTATTTCCGAGTCTGTTTATCATGTCAGGAGTCGGGCCAATAAACTTAATATTGCACGATGCACAAATTTCAGCAAATTCAGCATTTTCTGCTAAAAAGCCATATCCCGGATGAATTGCTTCGCTGTTGGTCACCTCAGCAGCACTAATTATATTTGGTACTTGCAAATAACTCTGATTGCTAGGTCCGGGGCCAATACAAACGACTTCATCTGCAAATCTGACATGAAGTGAGTCTGCATCCGCTTCTGAATAAACTGCAACCGTTTCAATACCTAATTCTTTACAAGCCCGAATAATCCGAAGCGCAATCTCACCTCTGTTTGCAATCAATATCTTTTTAAACAATGGATTTCCTCAGTAATGTTAAAGGATTGTTAGGCAGGCTCGACAATAAATAATGGTTGATTGTACTCCACCGGCTGACCACTTTCTACTAAAATCTCGACAATCTTGCCAGTAGTTTCAGACTCTATTTCATTCATTAATTTCATGGCCTCAACAATACAAAGCACTTGACCTTTTTTAACGACGCTGCCGACTTCAACATAAGGGTCGGCGTCGGGTGCCGGGGAACGGTAAAACGTACCCACCATTGGCGATTTTATGTCGGCGCCACTACTGGTGACCGGCTTTGCCTCAGCACTTGCCGGTGATGCCGCGACAGGTGCCGGCGCAGTTGGTAGCAAGGGCGCTGCCGGAGATGGCGCCTGAATTATATGCGTTGAACTGTTTGCTGCACCCGAGCTGTTTTTAGAAATTTTTATTGTACTTTTTCCCCAACGGGTTTCTGTAATTTCAATTTCAGCTATGTTACTTTCTTCAACAATTTTTACCAATCGTCTGATTTCTTCTTCTTTCATACCTTCTCCTAATTTAGCACAAACCGGCACATTTTAATATCACCAAAGCTTGAACTAGCTGGTGTTTATATTCTAAGATTGGATTTAAAGCACGACAATATAGCCGAAAAATAAACTAAAATCAACCCATTTTTCCAGTAGAAAACTTATTATTATGATGATTCCGGAACTCTGCTTCGTATCTGTGTAAATCCAAACTCCTCGAACAAGGAATCAATTTCGACTTTGTTAACACCAGAACATTTTAGCCTTTCCAGAGTTACCTCTAAAGGAATATCAAGCTTAATTTCAGCGAGCTTTCGAGAAAGCAAAGCTTTGTCATGTCCTTCAACAATTTTGGTCTTTAAAGATTTTGCTCCGCGAACATTTAGTTTTTCAATTTCGCCTATCTTATTATAAATGTTGTCCAAACTACCAAATTCATTTAGCAATATGGAGGCTGATTTAGAGCCAATGCCAGGGATACCAGGTATATTATCAACGGCATCTCCCATCAGGGCAATGTAATCGACAATTTGGTCAGGAAGAACACCAAATTTTTGTTGCACCGTTTTTTCATCATAGACAATATCACGGGCAAAATCCCATAGACTGGTTTTCGCGTTTACGAACTGAGAAAAATCCTTATCGCTGGATAAAATGACAACCTTTTCAAACTGTTCTGAAAATAATGTAACCAAGGTACCTATTAGATCATCTGCCTCAAATTTTTCATCTATAAATGTTTGCATGCCCATAGCCTGAGTTACCTGAATGCAGCGTCCTATCTGTGCTTCCAGCTCGGGTGGCGGCAACTCTCTTTGTGCTTTGTATTCCGGATAAATTTCATTTCGGAATGAGGTAGTCAGGCTACCATCAAATGCAACAGCCAGGTGAGTTGGTACCGTTTTTTTCAAAAATTGAATCAAGAATTCTGTGTAACCATAAATCGCATTGGCAGGTTCACCAGCTGGGGTTTTTACTTTTGAAGGGATCGAAAAAAATCCGCGAAAAATGTATGGGCTGGCGTCAATTAAATATAAAGTAGAATTCAATTTATCTCTGGGTTTGTAAGTGAATCGGATGTCTAAAAAGAAACCTTACGGCCTTCGACTACTCAAGTACCGCCTGAAAGTAAATGAGTCGAAGTCCGAAGGTAAATATTTCACTTAATATTTTTAAGCAACCGAAGTTTGAAAAATTATGCTGTTATCGGATTGATTTTTTCCGGATCAATTTTAAAATCTTTTATTGCTTTTTCCACCACTTCAAGTTTTACTTTACCTTGTTGCGCAAGCTGATATAAAACAGTAACTGCAATAAACTCAGCATCAACCTCAAAAAATCGGCGCAAAGATTCTCTTGTATCGCTTCGGCCAAAGCCATCCGTGCCAAGCGAGTAAAGACGTCCGGGCAGCCAGCGGCCAATTTGCTCAGGAACTATTTTCATATAGTCCGAAGCCGCCACTATAGGTCCTTCTTCATTTTCAAATAATTCCTGGACATAAGATTTCTTGGTTTTCTGGGTTGGGTGCAGAAGGTTCCAGCGCTCGGTCTCAAGCGCTTCACGACGCAACTCTTTGTAACTGGTCGCGCTCCAGATGTCTGCATGCACTTTGTACTTTTCGAGCAGAATGTTTTGTGCTCTTAACGCTTCATTCAAAATAGATCCACTGCCGAGAATATGTGCTTTCAATGAATTTTTCGCTTTGCTTTTTGGGGCTGCTCTAAATTTATATAAACCTTTAAGAATGCCCTCTTCTACGCCCTTTGGCATTTCGGCCATTGGGTAATTTTCGTTGCCCAAAGTAATGTAGTAAAATATATCTTCCATATTTTCGTACATCCGCTTGATGCCATCCTGCAAAATTATAGCAATTTCATAAGCGAAAGTCGGATCGAAGGTCAAAAGATTTGGGATGGTGCTGGCAAGAACATGGCTGTGACCATCTTCATGCTGAAGCCCCTCGCCGTTGAGGCTTGTTCTGCCGGAGGTTGCACCGAGCAAAAATCCACGTCCACGCAAATCGCCAAAAGCCCAGATTAAATCACCAACACGCTGAAATCCAAACATCGAATAAAAAATAAAAAATGGAATCATTACTTCGCCATGGGTCGCATAAGAAGTGCCGGCAGCCGTAAAGGATGCCAGCGAACCCGCCTCATTAATACCTTCCTCTAGTATCTGACCATCGATTGATTCTTTGTAATATAGAAAAGTATTTGCATCAACAGGCTCATAAAGCTGACCGATGTGCGAGTAAATACCACACTGTCTGAATAAAGACTCCATACCGAAAGTTCTGGCTTCATCCGGTACAATGGGTACAATGCGCTTACCAATATCAGGATTTTTTAAAAGATCTGAAAGCATTCTCACAAATACCATTGTCGTAGAAACCTCACGGTCAGTGCCGGTAAAAAAATTTTTAAAAGTATCACGCTTGGGTACGTCTAGCGGGATATTATAAACTTTTCTGGAAGGCACAAAACCACCTAGCACGCGTCTTCTCTCAAGAAAGTACTCCATTTCTTCACTTTTGGGATCGGGTTTATAGAAAGGCGCTGTATGGATTTTAGAGTCGGGAACAGGTATATCAAAATGATCCCGAAAATATTTTAATTCCTCTTCATTCAACTTTTTCTGATTATGGGTAATATTCTTGCCTTCACCAGCCTCGCCGAGTCCGTATCCTTTAATTGTCTTCGCTAAAATAACCGTAGGCTTGCCTTCACTTTCTACAGCAGCCTTATAAGCGGTATAAACCTTTTCCGGGTCATGCCCCCCACGGCGCAGTTTCTTCACTTCTCTATCAGATAAATGTTCTATCAGTTTCATTATTTCAGGATGTTTCCCAAAAACATTTTTTCTGATGTACTCGCCGGATTCAACAGAATATTTCTGAAATTGACCATCTACGGTTTCATTCATATCCTGAACAAGTTTTCCGGTGGAATCATTATCGAAAATCGGGTCCCAGTCGTTTCCCCAAATTACCTTAATGGCATTCCAGCCGGCGCCACGAAAAACGGTTTCCAACTCCTGAATAATTTTGCCATTTCCGCGAACCGGGCCATCGAGGCGCTGCAAGTTGCAGTTGACAACAAAAATTAGATTATCCAGCTTTTCGCGGGAAGCAAGTGCTATGGCGCCCAATGTTTCCGGTTCGTCGGTTTCCCCATCACCAAGGAAAGCCCAGACATGACTATTTTTTGTATCCTTGATACCACGGTCGTGCAGATAACGGTTAAAGCGAGCTTGATAAATTGCATTGATCGGCCCTAGTCCCATTGACACGGTTGGGAATTCCCAAAAATCCCTCATTAGCCAAGGATGCGGATAAGATGAAAGACCGCCACCCTGCTCAAGTTCCCGGCGAAAATTTTCAAGTGTCTTTTGGTTTAACCGGCCTTCAACAAAAGCTCTGGCATAAATACCCGGAGCCGCATGTCCCTGGAAAAAAATTTGATCGCCATCGAAGCCATCACCTCGGCCTCTAAAAAAATGATTAAATCCTACCTCATAAAGCGTGGCTGCAGATGCATAGGTTGAGATGTGACCGCCTATGCCGGGAGATTTCATGTTTGCGCGAACAACCATTGCCATGGCATTCCAACGAATAATACTTTTCATTCTGCGCTCAATAGCTCTATTCCCAGGAAACTTGGGTTGCTCAGAATGATGAATGGTATTGACGTAGGGAGTCGTACCTGTAAACGGCAACTTCACACCTTTGCTGTGGCCTTTCTGAACCAGCTTATTCAATAGAAACACGGTGCGATCGTAGCCTTTTATTCGAATTACATCTTCAAGCGCCTCTAACCACTCTTGTGTCTCGTCAACATCGGTGTCTTCGTTTGCCCCATTTTGTTGTAATAATTGCCTCTTTAAATCTAACGCCATGTAATGGTTCCTCTCAACAAATTATGTATAAAACTACAGCTTTTTTATAAACCAATTTTCTACTTCCTAAAAACTTCTTAATTTTAAAAAATTACAGGTTAAGTAATTAACAATTTTTGAGTAATAATCAACTTTAATATCTGAAAAAATTTTGAGTGGTTTAGACTTAAGGGAGTTCGGAAGTATAAATTCAGATTTCGCCGCTCATTCATGAACCACAAATTCTTTGCGTTTTTGTTCAAGCGCCGTGCAGGCTTGTAATAATTCTTTGATCTTGGTCTTGTCGCCGGTAGACTGTTTGATATCCTCTTTTAGAAGCTGCAATTGTTCTTTAATTTTAGTTTCGTGAATGGTTTGAAGACATTCTTTTGCCCATCGCCTGTAGTCAAGGTCTTCCTTTTTCATATTTAATTCACGCACAATAAATTCGGACAACTCAACATCATGAAAATAATGCGCGATGCTGTCATCATCATCCAAAATAATTGCACCGCTTTTGAATTTGTTCTTGTAGTACTCCAAAATTTTGGTTTTTGAGAAATCGTTTATATCCTCAAAATTAATATTATTAAAAATAAACTCTGCCGTGCTCCAATCGCTAATTAATATCCGAATTAAATCTTCCACTGCTTTTTCTAACCTGGTCTGTTTTTTAACTTTGGATAAATCGGACAGCCTCTCCCCTATACCGGAAAGACGAATAGAGTCTTTGACCTGTTTATTCAGCAACACCTCCAGCTCGGCCCAAAGAATATTTTCGCTGATGCCAATTTGCACGGAAATTTTGCTCAGTAAAATATTTCTGGCAATTTTATCTTTAACCTGGGCAAGAGATGAAAGCACGGAACGAATTCCCTCAGTCTGATCTGCTGCGCTCATATTCGCCAGTCGATCGAGTTTGTAATCGAACAGTGACTTTGCGGCGTTGAGTTCTTTTGTCAGGGCATCAGCACCGAATTCACGCACATAACTATCCGGGTCATGGCCGGAAGGTAAGGATGCAATCGACGCTTCAAGACCATTCGCGGTCAAAATATCCGCGCCACGGGCAGCCGCAGTTTTTCCGGCCAGGTCGCTGTCGTACAGGACTGTGGTTTTGCTGGTGTAGCGTTTGAGCAGCCGTGCCTGTTCCTCTGTAAGCGAAGTTCCTGAACTCGCGATCACATTATGAATTCCTGCCGAAGCCAGACTCAGTAAATCCATGTAGCCTTCAACCAGGATTGCAAATTTCTGCTGGCGAATCTGATCACGGTTTTGGAAAAGACCATAAAGGAGCTTGCCTTTTTCGTAGATGCTGGTTTCTGAAGTATTGATGTATTTGGCTGTCTTTTTATCAGCAACAATAATTCGGCCGCCAAAAGCCACAACTCTTCCCGACAAGTTCAAAATCGGAAACATGATCCGATCACGAAATCTGTCCAGATGGCCGCCTTCCTTTTTTTGGCTTACAAGACCGGCGTTCGTGAGCGCCTCCAGGCTGTTTGTGGTTTGTTGCGTATGCTTCACTAACTTATCCCACGCTGAGGGCGCATATCCAAGGCCGTACTTTTTGATTTCATCCGGGGTAAAACCACGCTCGTGCAAGTAGTCTCTGGCCTTGACACCTTCTTCACTCATTAAGATTTGGTGATACCATTTAGCGGCAAACTCGTTGATGTGAAACAAAGCTTCATTCTGCTTGGGCTGGATATCATCATCGCTCTCCTCAAGCTCAAGTTCGATGCCGGCTTTTTGTGCCAGGAAACGTACCGCTTCAGGAAAATCAATGCCTTCATAGCGCATTAAGAAAGTAAACACATTGCCACCCGCACCACAGCCAAAACAGTGAAAAATCTGCTTGGCGTCGCTGACACTAAACGATGGGCTTTTCTCATGGTGAAAGGGGCACAGGCCAAAGTGGTTCTGCCCCTTTTGCTTGAGCGTAACATAGCCTTGCACCAATTCGACGACATTGGTCGCTTCGCGGATATCTTCTATTTTATGTTGTGGGATGATTGTTGGCATTGATTGACACTAGTTGATTATGGTTTGAAAATCTTAAAATCCAAATCTTTGATCGCTTTAAAATGCCGGGCATTACTTGATACAAGACTCATATTATTTTCCACTGCTGTGGCTGCAATTAGCGCGTCGCCAGACCTTAAGCCTGAACCGAGTGTGTACTCTTCAATATAAATCGATGCTCGATGACCAATATTTTC
Organism: Candidatus Zhuqueibacterota bacterium; assembly: GCA_029262035.1. GTDB lineage: Bacteria > Zhuqueibacterota > Zhuqueibacteria > Oceanimicrobiales > Oceanimicrobiaceae > JAJDAE01. Next base: position 26,674 of record JAJDAE010000247.1, on the reverse strand, counting down.
AGTGAGTGGAAGAACGATAAATCCATACGACGCAAGAAACTCTTTTACATACTTGTGTTGAGTTTTGTTCTGAGCGCATTGCAAAAGCTCCATATACGTTTGAATAGAAAGATTCCTGCTCGCTGATTTTTCCATTAGTCTTGCGGCTTTTTTATTACCTCGCTGTACCCAAATAAAAATATCCGTATCAAAAATCATCATATCTAGGCTTTCTTAAATTGTCCAGAGTGTCCAGCACTGATTTTTGTGTCTCCGCTTCTAACATACCAAAAAAAGGGTGATCCGTAATTCTTTTATTATCTTCTCTTTTTGCTGGAACAATAACGCCTTTTACTTTACCATGATAAAGAACCGTTACTTCCTCGTTTCTTTCTAACGCCTTGAGGATATCATTCATTTTGTACCTTAGATCAACAACGCTGGCCTTCATATCAATCTCCGAAATTTATGTATAGTTTAAATATACATTTCATCATCAAAATATCAAGAAATAAAAAAAGGTATAAAAACTTATTCTTTTGAAAATTTTAGTAGGAATGAGTTAATCCTCGTCCTCACTAATTGGGCGCTGATACAATTTCCTGCGGATGAACATATCTACGATGTGTGGATCAAGCTTGCCAGCCTCGGCATCTTCCTGCAAAATCTGCAAAGTACGTTCAAGCGGTGTGGCTTTTTTGTAAGGTCGATCCGGCGAATTGAGCGCATCAAAAATATCAGCGATGCACATTATGCGAGCCTGAACAGGGATTTCATCACCTCGCAATCCGCGTGGGTAGCCACTGCCATCCATCAGTTCGTGGTGTGCGGCGGCATAGTCGGGTATCTTAGCCATCTCTTTGGTGAATGGCATTTTTTCTAAAATGTCAAGAGTATGACTAACATGCGCTTGAATTTCACGATATTCGCCTTTGGTGAGGTTACCTTTGATAATCGCCAGATGCTCATATTCTTCAGGTAGAAGATATTTTTTCTCATTGCCAAGCCTGTCAACAAACGTACGCCGGTGGATACATTTCAGGAGCTTCAAATCATCCTCAACCAGATAGCCCGGGACATTAATTCTTTGAAGAAACTCAAAAACCTGCTCAACTTGAGCGATTTCTTTATCGCATTGTGCTTTGCGGCCTTTGACTTCGCCCGGGTTCGCAGTCTGTCCATTTCTCAATAAATTAAGTTCAGCCTGCAAGTACTTTTTTTCAATGCTTTGCTTAATAGACTCAAAACGCTCATAAACTGTGTTCATTTGATCAATATTAAGCTTGTTGGCTTTTTCCAGTACACTTTCACGCACGCCGATTTTACCAATATCGTGCAACCAGCCGGCCATGCGCAGTTCTTCTATCTCCACTGGCGAAAAATTAACATCCTTCAGGCCACCGTTGGATTCATCATTAATAGCCTCGGCAATACGCACCGAAAATTTCGCTACCCTCCCGGAATGACCGGCAGTATGTGGGCTTCGCGCATCAATTGCTTTTGCGGAATAGCGCACCAGAGATTTAAATAGACTTTTAATTTCATTCAGCAGTTTAACGTTTCGAATGGCCACTGCCGCTTGTGATGCCAGAGAATGTACCAACGCTTCATACTCGGTTTTAAAAACCGAAACGATTCCGTCATCGCTCAACGAATTTATCAGTTGCAACACGCCAATAATTTCACCATCCGTATCACGCATAGGCACCACCAGCATGGATTGGGATCGATAATTATTTTGATTGTCGAACACCTTATTGATTTTGTATTCAACCTCGTCGGGAACCTCATAAACATCTTTGATGTTGAGAATTTCTCCCGTCAAGGCTACATAGCCGGCAATACTTTCCTTTGAGAGTGGCAAATAAAAAGAGGTGAAAGGTTTGCGTTTTTCGCCGCGCTTATCGAGAGATTCGGTTTGAGCTACCGTAAAATTCAGGCGATCTTTTTCGCGGATATACAGGCTTCCGCCATCAGCATGCGTAAAAGCCCTGGCTTCCCTAACAATAACTTCCAACAAACGGTTTAAGTCTTGTTCGCTCGAAAGTGCGATACCAATTTTATTGAGCTTACGTATCTGCTCTTCAAGTTCAAAATTTCTTACATGTGATAGGCTGGTGCTTTTCATTTATCATTAAGTTTCTTCATCAAAAAAATCTTCTCCCGGCTTGAGAGAGCTGAACATGCTGTTGAACATATCGCTATAGGATATCTTTGAATCCAATATATCTTTACTCAACATTGAGTTTTGATGCAGACCATCTAATACAAATTCCATGGCTGCACCGAGAATAGCTTCGTTTTCACCGGCAGAAATTTTCATCTTATCGGCGGCGAGTTTCCGGAGACCGCTCACTTGGGCGAGTTCGGAAAAATAATCTTTCTTCGACATATCATCGGCAGTATCAATGGATTTATTGTCTTTAAACCAGCCAACAATCTCCTCAAAAGTCTTGTCTCCCTTTTTTGCGCCCACCAAAGGATCAGAAAACAGTTTTGCAAAAAGTGTCTTAATTGCTTTGCCGATAAGTGCACGACTTACATTTAATTCACCCTCCTGCTCACCCTCATAAACCAGTTCAACTTTACCTGTGATTGAAGGCAACATTGCATACAGATCGCAAATACGTGGAACAATTTCCTTTTCATCATGAATAATCGCACGACGTTCAGCATTGCTGATCAGATTCTCCATGCTGGTTACTGTCATGCGTACGCTGACTCCGGACTTGTGATCTACAAATTCACTTTTACGCGCTTCGAAAGCGACTTGCTCGATGATCTCCCTGAAGAATTCAGGAATAATCACAGTCCTGCCGCTATCCCGCTCAGCTTTGGATTCCTGGCGGGTTATGGCCATGCCCTCTTCAATGGTGCGCGGATAATGTGTGATAATTTGTGAACCAATTCTATCTTTCAGCGGGGTAATAATACTGCCGCGGTTTGTGTAATCTTCCGGATTTGCAGTATAAACAATCACAACATCCAGAGGAATTCGGATGGGAAAGCCGCGAATTTGGATATCCTTTTCTTGCATAATATTGAACAAGCCGACTTGAATTCGCGGCTGCAAATCAGGTAGTTCGTTGATGGCAAAAATGCCGCGATTACTACGAGGTATAATACCAAAATGGATGACGCCTTCATGGGCATAGTGCAAGCGTTGGGAAGCGGCTTTAATGGGATCGATGTCACCGATCAAATCGGATATAGTCACGTCAGGGGTTGCCAGCTTTTCCCCAAAGCGTTCATCCCGGTGAAGCCATTCGATTTCAACATCCTCGCCATGCTCAGCCACAAGATCAGCACAATATTTGCTGACCGGACTAAACGGATTATCATTGATTTCACTACCTTTTATGATAGGAATAAATTCATCCAACAAAGTTGGCAATGAGCGGATAATTCTAGTCTTCGCCTGTCCGCGCAAGCCGAGTAAAATGAAATCGTGATACGACAACATGGCATTGCAAAGCGCAGGAATGACCGTCGAGTCGAAACCAATAATACCCGGGAACAACTTTTCTTTATCATGCAATTTTTGGATAAGATTATCCCGCATCTCCTGCTTGACCGACTTGACTCTATATTTTGCGGCTTTTAAGTCGCCGAGTGTTTTTATATTTTTCATACAACCCTTTTTCTATTTATAACGACAGAGGCAGAAAATACGTACCTCCACTCTGTGGTTTCGGAATCGTAAATAATTGATTCGCCCAAAGAAGTTCCAAACCAGACAATATAGGATTCTAAACTCTTCTTGCCATAGCAAGGACATTCATCATTCTCAAGAACACCATCCTTATTTAAGATGTTACGTACTTCAGCTCCTTCCGGTAGACGATCAAAAGTTTTTTAAAAGTGTTCAATTGCTTCGATAAGGTACTGGCTTTCCTTAAATTCCTCTTTGTATCTCACTGAATTCGGCATGAATATTAACCATACAATTAAAGTTGCAAGCCCTGTACTCATCGTTAAAATAATTTTAAGCATATTCTTAATTTCTTAACCAACTAAATTTGCGTTTATTCGCGTCCATTAGCGGTTAGCAAACTACCTAAATCTCTTTTTCCTGTTGTTGATGTAATCAACAAAAATATATTCACCGAGGTTATTTAAAGAAGAATAATACGCCCGTCCTTTGCAAATTTCAGTCAATTCTTTGACGAAATCTACAAGCCAGGAATCCCGGGCAATCATAAAGGTGGTGACGGTAATATTATTCTTGCGGCAGGCACGTGCACTGCCCAACGTCTGACTCACAATTTTTCTATCTAACCCATACGGATTTTTGTACAATCGACCATTTGTGAAAATAGCAGAGGGCTTGCCGTCCGTTATCATAAAAATCTGTTTGTTGACATTTTTCTTTCTTTTGAGAATTCTTTGCGCCCTGTCCAGCGCATCTTTGGTGTTGGTGTGATACGGGCCAACCGCAATGGTCGGAATATCCGCCATATCAACTTCAACCGCCTTATCGCCGAAAACCACAACATCCAAACTGTCTTTCGGGAAGCGTGTGGAGATCATCTCAGCTAAAGCGAGAGCTACTTTTTTGGCCGGCGTAATACGATCTTCGCCATAAAGAATCATACTGTGGCTGATATCCAGCATTAACACGGTGGCGCAGGTGGTCATGTGCTCTGTTTCGTAAACCTCGAAATCTTCTTCCTTCAAATTGAACTTGTCAAGTCCATCCCGCCGAATGGCATTGTTTATGGTTGAAGAAAAATCTATGTTCGCAGCCTGATCGCCAAATTGATACGGCTTGGTCTCACTCAAACGCTCAATCCCTTGCCCGGTGTGCGGCGATTCATGCTCACCGAGGGAACGCTTACGCAGCGAAGTAAATATCTCTTTTAAGGCATCCTGGCGGATTCTTTTTGAACCTTTATGGCTCAGTGCCAGAATATCATTATTCTCCTCGATATAGCCTTCTTTTTTTAACCACTCCAAAAAGTCGTCGAAACCTAAACCGTTTTTGTCATCAAAAACATTGTACTCCTTATCAAGTTCAGTCATCCATGCCAGCGCTTCGTCAATGCTGCCATTACTATGCAGTAAAAGCTGATTGAACAACTTCATCAGCTCATCAAAGGTAAGTTTACCTTTCCTCTTGCCTTCCTGCCATTCTGAATATCTAAACTTCATATTCTTTATTTCGGGTGAATTAAACAGCCATTATTAATGTTGATTTGAATATCTGTAAAAACATGTCACGCAAGTCAGTAATTCCATGAATTATCACGAACTATAATTTAGCGATATTCAGCGTAAACTATCGCTGAAATATTTCAAACAGCCCATAAAAATTGGACTAACTACTAAATGATTGACCGTAAACCAAAAATTCCACGTCATTCTGAACACAAAATCTCTCATGTTGCTTTTCAAGATCGCCGCCGCCGTGTGAAGAATCTTTCTCCCAGGAGATTCTTCGCGCATCATCTTCTGCCTCAAGTGCCACATTTGAGGGTTCGCGCTCAGAAGGACAAAGTCGGTGTTTTCGTTCAGACTCTACTCAGTATTTTTCTTTAAAAAATTCAACAATTTCTCAACCTGGTATTCAGATTTCTCTTTAGCTGATGTCCATTGTTTCAGGATTTTTTGAAGCCCAACGACTGATTTCAAGAAATCCTTCTTTTTTGATTGACTTGAAATAACTTGAACAATTGAAATAGCTAAAAAAGCATCAACCAGTTTTTGAAATGATTCTTTGTTAAACCAGGCAATATCTTCGTAATGGTTAACTTTCAGAACCTGTTGAACCTGCGGCTGGTTTAATAAAATAGATAGTGTTTGAGAAGGGCTAACATCATCTGCAATCAAGATGTTCTGGTTTTCTATGAGAATTTTTACTAAAATTGTATTTTCCTGAGATTCTTCTCTGGAAATATGATTTTCAAAAAAATGACGGACGCGTTTGGTAAGCAGCCAGTTATCAGCAAAGGTAACACTGTTAAATTCAAAATTTGTTTCATCCGCGAATTTACCCAACGCATGCAAAATCAACCAAAAATAAACGATCGCAATCAAGTCTTCCTGTTTGCTCGCAGCTTCCACGCGTTCGATTAACACTTTATATTTTGTAGTTTCAGTCTTGGTGAATTTTGATTTAAATTTTGCTAAGCCAGAAGCTGAACCGATTTTAACTTTTACCAACTCAGAGATAAGTTCGATTGCATTTTTGCCCTGCGCATACTTTTGCGCTACTGCAAGTGCAGGAGAATAGTTTTCCTCAAAATTTTTAATGAAAGAATCTTTGCCGACTCCATTAAAACCTGAAAGGAATTCCTGAAAAAAAGACGGCTCATAAACAAATTGAAATGCCTCGTGTAAAGGTTTGTGGGCGATTTCCCTAATTTCCTCAGAAATGCTTTGCACGCCTTGGCCATTAAGTTTTGCATTCAGTTGCCCATAATGCCCCCACTCGTTTTCCTGCACTTCATACATATTTGCGAAAACCTGGTATTTGAAGCCATCTAACTCGAAATAAAAGCCATCGTCGCATACCTGTTTGCAATTGCGGATATACTCGAGATCGGAAATCAAATCTCGAAAAATCAAATATTTGTCGTCTTCATAAGGCAAGCGAAGTCCCTGGCGCAGTGATTTTTGCACCTGGTGGGTTTCATCGCCATTCCCGGTTTTCTCAGCGAAAGGAACGGAAGACCGTACCCAACCGGTAGCTCGCTCATATTTATTGTTGTAAACTACCAGAGCCTGTTCGCCACGAGCGCTGTTTGAATAAGCAAACACATTGTCATTTACAGAACCGTCCCCGGAAACAAAATCGAAGAATAGAAAATTCTCCACTTCAGCAAACAAATAACGCTTTTTAGTTAATGGAAAAATTTCCCGCTCATGGCGCTGCATGAGGCCTTCATTCGGCTGTTCGTCCCAATAAGCCTTACGATATTCCATGCCGTATTTTTCACGATAGCCTTCAACCTGGCCATGCCCGAACATAGGCAGACCGGGCATAGTTACCAGCACAGCACAAACACCGAAGTATTTATCGCTATCGCCAAATTGCTCGATTGCCGTATCTTCATCCGGGTTATTCATAAAATTGACATATCGTTTCAGGATTTCCGGATTAAATTGAATGGTGTTAATAATTGTCTGCCGATATTTTGTGTTCTCTTCATTTTTAAGCATATTCATGAAAGCGCTGTTGTAAACACGGTGCATACCAAGTGTGCGGACAAAATAGCCCTCCATCATCCAGAAAGCCTCAGCCAACAGCAAACATTCAGGCACTTCCACAGCAACACGGTCAACGACCTGCCGCCAAAACTCCTCCGGGAAAATGCGGTTAAAGTCTTCACGTGTCATACCAAAATCTGCGCGGGAGGGGATGTCACCGCCGGAACCCGGCTCCGGAAACCAGAGCCGCTGGTAGTGCTTTTTCGCCAGGGTCATCGCTGCATCAAAGCGAATTACCGGGAACATTTTCGCGACATCAATAATTTTTTGAATCACGGCTTCCCGGACTTCGGGGTTTAAATAATTTAATTGCGCGGTGTCATTCCACGGCATGCTGGTGCCGTCGTTGCCATGATATATATAGCGCACATCATTGTTCCAATAATCTTCACGTTTGAAGACCACCGCTGCGTCACTCTGATTATAATATTTGTCTTCAATGAAAACACCGTAACGCTCATCCCGGGAAAGATTCATACTATTAAAAGTGTAGGAAGGGAACGGGCTGTACGGCAGCGAGACAAACCAGTCGGGGTGATCACGCATCCATTTTGAATCGATGCCGGTGTGATTGGGCACCATATCACAAGCCAGGCGAACGCCATATTTCCAGCAACGCGATTTCAAATTTTGCAGCGCGTCATAGCCTCCCAATTCATGGGCAATTTCGTAGTCGAACAAGGAGTAAGCTGATGATTCCGCCTCCGGATTGCCGCAGGCTTGCTTCACCCGTTTGGATGCATCGCTGCGCTGCCAGATGCCAATCAACCACAAACCGGTAAAACCCCAGCGTGCAAGTGTTTCGATTTCCTCATCAGGAATTTGATCTAAGCGGGTAATCGACTGTTGATATTTTTTTGAAAGCTGGTCAAGCCAAACCAAGGTACTTTTGGCGATTAAAACCAATTCCGGCATCCAGTGCAAATCGTGACTGAAACGTTCGGCTTCATATTCTGTGTAATCGAACTTCATCACTTCGGTTGGCGGAGGTCCCGCAAACATGGCTTTGATTTCCTCACGAATCAAATCCATGCTGCTCAACAAACGCAGGTCGAATTTGCTGAGAAGCGTACCAAAAGCACTGGTGAGAAAGCGCAATTGGTCTTCGAGCGAGTGCGGTCGTTCCAGAGCCGGCAAACGCAAAAGTCTATACAAATTATAATTGCCAGGTCCGAACTTAGGTTGCGTTTCAAAAAAAGAGGCCAGGTTGTTCATGATGCTTTTGTAGGCCGTATTTTCACGTAAAGCACGATCATCAAAAAGCTCTGTAAACTTTGAAAATGCCGGGTTTAAATTGGCAATCCACAGCATCAACATTTCTTCGAGGGCGACGTCCTTATGTGACACACCGTCCGTTTGCCCGGTCAAATAATCTTCAACTGATATCTCTTTTTTATGAACTGCAATCGGCGGAAAAGCTTCTACAAATTTAAGCAAAGCTTTTTCAAACTGTGCAGAACTCACACGCTTTGTGAGCCATTCCCGGGCATCTTTAAACAGATTTTTATTTATTTGCTGGCGATAGTTCCAAAGCAAATAGTGCAGAATCTCATCGATCAGCCCCATGGCATTCACCTCACCCGCCCTAATCGTCTGCTCAGGATTGCTGATAAGATCGCGCTTTGAATTCATTTTTTGGGCAAATAACCTGGCTGCCTGAAAATCGGCTAAAACCACATTTCCGTTGCTCTTAAAAATCGATTGGTCAAAATCGTAAATTTGTCTGGCTTCACCGCTTATGTGAAACTCAAATGGGAAATAATTTTTCATTTCGAAATTAAAACTGCCATTTCGTTGTGCCGGTACTAAATACATTTTTTCCATTAAGAAAAATGACTCCGCTGTTATATGTACTTTTATATATTACAAAATTCAGAGCATCCTGCAACAAAAAACATTGAAATAAGTAAAGGGGGAAATAAAACAAATGAATTAGCGGGGGGTAAAAATCCGCTCGGAAAGCCTATTTGAGCGTTATTTTTTAATTGTCTCTATTTGCAATTTGAGACGCATATTATCTTTTTCCATTCCCTCGCTTAAAGCCTTTATTGTTTCACTCGATAGTTCGTCATCATAATAGCTCGTCCGGCGGAGCAACGTACCTGTTTGTAGAGATTTGAGATGCATAACACCCCGGCCTTGCAACGGACCGCCATATCTACGGTATTCAATTTTTTCTTTTTGCACGAACTCTGTAATTTCAACGCTGTATCTTACGGCAGTCAATTCGTTATCTCCGGCCACAACGTGCGCCTTCGTACCAACACCAGGCTCACCATCCGTATAACCATCAACTTCCTTCACGAAATAAAAAATCTCTTTCCACTTGGTGGGGTTAATATGTGACCACACCCGAGTCTTTGACGCCAGAATTTCAATTGAACGCGTTATTTCGGTCATACTTGTTACTCCATCAGAATGAAACGTGTTACCAGATTAAGCACCGGCGTTTGAAAGTTCTTCTTCAATTTTCTTCTTAACATCAAAATTAGAAACTTTGTCCAAAACTTCTGCTACTGTTTGCCCTGTTGCTGACCAATTATTGTTAGTAAAAGCTTTATTGCAAAAAAGGAGAAAGCCATCGGGGCACTCAAAAAGCTGGACGCTCTTACAATCCCCGACATAGCCTGTTTTAACTTTTTCATCGCCCCAGAACTCAGCCCCGGCATCTTTTACAGACAATACACGACTTACTGAACTGAGTTGTTTTAAAAAAGTTCTACCCTCGATGGTAAACAAACTGGTTTCAAAATCAAGCTTCGCTACATTTTTTTCTTCGGACATAAGATTCATTATTTTGAGTTAATATTGAACTGAAAATTCACGGAAATAAATTAACAACATTTGTAAGAAAAGCAAGAGAATTTCAATAAAATGGTTGGTTAGAAGTCTTCTAAAAGTAGATCGGCATTCCTTTGGATCTAATCATACTAAGATTTCACATTTAGATTCTGGTGCATGAACTATTTTCGAGCAGACCTATTAATGGGAGGGGAAATAAAAAAAAGGGAGCCGGAAATATCCCGGCTCCCTTTGAATTAAATAAGTTTTGAAACTTACTTCAACAAGGTCATTTTATGAGTCTTCACAAAGTCACCCGCTTTAATTCTGTAAAAATACAAACCACTGGAAACCTGAATACCACTATTGTCTCTACCATTCCAGGCAATAGTATATCTACCAGTTTTTTGCGCTTGCCCAACAAAGATGTCGCGTACTTTTTGGCCTACAATATTAAAGACCTGCAAAGTCACGTCAGCGTCCTTTGGTAAAGCGTAGTTAATTTGCGTAGTTGGGTTAAATGGATTCGGATAATTTTGTGACATGCTGAATACAGTCGGTACCGTACTTCCTGATTCAACCGAAACAACACCATCCTGAATATTTATATTGTCAACAGCCCAACCCCAGCCGTTTGTGTTTGTATCGGCAAAAAGTCTGAACCGAACCAAAATCACATCATCTGCGGCAAAAGTATCCAACAGGTTAATCTCATGGGATACATACATTGAAGAATCGCCGGCAGCTCCAGCATCATGAACTGCTAACCAGGTAGAATCTGCTCTGGCATCATAGCCGTCTGCGAGTGGCAACCAGGTTGAACCATTATCCTTACTGCCTTCAACAATCGCAAAATCCCAGAATTGCGGATCGCCAAAAACACCGGAGCCGCTGCCGGTCTCCACAATTGCGATATCATCATATTTCAGAGTTGCATTACTTGAAGCGACTATAATTGGTGCTTTAAGTAATGCGGTCATATTTGCTCCGTCCGGATATGGATGAGGAGAGTGGATTGCTGCATTATCAAAACCCGCAGGAGTGCCAACATCCAAACCGCTGAACACGAAGAAAGCTTCACTGCCGGTATCAAAATTTTCAGCATATGAGCCAACCGGTTCGCCAAGCGGGAAGACAACTACATTAGCTGGGGCATTGATTAAAACATTGCCGCCAACATAAGCTGCCAAAGCCACGCTAACAGTGTCTAACTGCGGGACAGATACAGCAATATCAAAAGATGAATCTACCGCTGCTGAATTAGCACCAAGGCTTACGGTTTTAACACCATCTATCAAAACAAAAGAAGAATCATACGCTGATGGTAAAATCATGCTTGCAGCGATGATTCCCCCGCCACCGCCGTTGAGGCTGGCAAATCTTGGGGCTAAAGTTACTGCTGGTGGTTCATAGCCGTCTAATTCCGGAATTGCAACAGTCCAGATACCACGACCGTGAGTAGCAACAACAACTTCGTCGTTTACAATTAGCATTTGATAGACAGAAACAGCTGCTAAGCCATTATCGGCAAATGCCCAGGTACCACCGCTATCAGTACTTTCAAAAATACCGATTTCAGTACCGGCCCAAATAATGCTGGTGTCGCTCGGCATAACCAGCAAGCTGAATACTGCAACATCCGGAAATCCAGTGGAGCTGATTGCGTTGGCGCCAAAACCTGAAATATCTGTCCAGGTCTGACCCAAATCTGTGGTCTTCATTACCTTTGGTGCACCCTTGAGTGCTGATAATGCAAAGGCTGTATTCTCTTCAGTCGGATGGGTATCAAAACCTGAGAGCCTACCCATAGTAACATCGGTAAAAATGTTGGTCGTATCAAAACTAACACCACCATTGGTTGAAACAAACGGGTGGCTTGCAGCAGTCATATTTCTCGCAGTCCACACAATTTGTGGATTCGCTAAAGAAATAACAATTTGTGAAAATGAGCTGGTTCCAACAAAACCGGCAGGCATTGGCGTAACTGTCCAGGAAGCGCCAAAATTATCCGAACGTATCACACCGGCGTCACTTATGGCAAAAACAAGATCAGGATCTTGCTTTGAATTGGCGAGTCTTGTAAAGAAAGGCCCATTGCCAGGAATCAAGCCACCGATATTTTGCCATGTCAGGCCGCGATCAGTGGAACGAGAAATACTGTTAAATTGAGAAGATTCAAGCATAAGATCGGGATCACGGTAGTTCCAGACTGCCTCAAATCCGTCACCGCTTGGAGCAGGCACCCAACTACTGGTTTTATCGGGATCATCGTCAGAAATCCACTGACCATTATCCTGCGCGCCACCAATATAACGATCAGCGCCGTTCATTTTGTCTGCGCCATAAAACTGGGTGGTATTATAACCTTTTAATCCGGGAGTTTCTGCGCCGCCAAAACCACGAAAATCCTGATCACCTGTTTGTCTGAAAGTGGTACCGGCATCATCTGAATAAGAAACGCCACCATCATTTCCGTTTATTAATCTGAAGCTCGATGTGCTTTCATCGGTCTTAACCATAACGATATTATGATGATCCACATGAACGCCTTTGTCTAACCCACCAAATTGGCCATAACCATCGGTGACATTAGCGGTTTCAATGCCTTTTGTCAGGAAGGTGCCCCAATTAATGCGGACAATCGCGTCCGGCACAGCGGTCAAGTCAGGCTGGCCTGTACCTCCGGGTGCTTCAGGCCACATGGAATAGGTTCCTTTAAAAAGCATTCCGCCTGCTTGGGCAACATTTGTATCTTCCACAGCCACGTAAGGAATGTTATGCAGGAATAGATATTCACGGTCAATACCGCCCGGATCCGTTGCCCGATCTTCCAATTCAAAGACCCCATTGTCCTCATGATCACGGAAAGAAACCATTAGTTGTTGATTGTTATCGATGTCCCATACTTCAAAAGGAACATCTACATAATCCCGATACGGATAACTACCATCGCCTCTAAAAAATCTGTGGGCTTTTTGTGTTTTTCCGGGTCCAAATCTTACTTCAACACTGGCAAATTCGCTCGGATCAATTGGTGCGGATCCAAAGAAACCACTGGTGAGATCCAAGCCGCCACCAGCGTATGGGCCGCCAAAATTTACAAAAGACCAAAATGATTGGGTATTTTCCAGATCAACCCCCGTAACTTGAGCATCTGAGGTATCCACTGCGGAACTCGCAGTTATGTTCCAAAGCTGGACACCACCAACAAAGATGTCACTTGCATCATAGGGATTAACAGCAATAGTATTGTCGTACCAACCCTGGCCACCTAACCAATGCACATCGTTGCCAACTGCATTTGCATGGCCAAACCAGGTTGCACCACCATCATTAGAACTGTACAAAATAGAACCGGTACCGCCGCCTTGAGCGGAAAGGTAGATCGTATTCGGGTCTGACGGAGCAATGGCCAATTCCATACGGCCAACAGGACCAATGCCTACGCTGGAATCAACCCAGTTTTGCCCACCGTCTGTTGACTTAATAACTCCAACACCATTTATAGTTGCATACTGATTGTTAAAGTCTGAAGGATCGGCACGCATATCTTCAAGAAACGTGTTACCTCCCTCATATGTTTTAGTCCAGGTAGTACCTCCATCTGTGGTACGATAAACGCCTGAAGTTCCTGTACCTTGATTAAACCCGGGGCTGACAGCTACGACCAGTACCATTGGGTCTGCAGGGTCTACAGCCATACGCATCACGTTTTCAAAGTCAGGGTTAGTAGCAATGCTGGCAACCTGAGCCCAGGTTACGCCGGCATCATCGGTTTTCCAAATGCCGGAACCATCAAGCTGATCAACATTACCAAATCCTTCACCGGTTCCCACATAAATATAATTAGGGAAATTAGGCGCCCAGGCTAAGGCACTTGTAGCAAGTGTAGGAATATCTATGGTTAATTCTGCCCATGTCTCGCCGGAATCTGTAGTTTTCCAGACACCACCGCCGACGGAGCCAACAATCCAGGTACCATAATTAGCATCAGCCGGATCGACCAAAATGGCTCGTGTTCTACCCGCCACATTGCCCGGTCCACGCTCTTGCCAAACCAGGGTTCCATTACTTTTGTTCAAAGCCAAATCACTGGTCGACTTAACACCGTGCGCTTTTAGAAGTTCTTTTACTCTATAATTTGTAGTATAATCAGAGCTTATTTCGCCGATACGCGTACGGATGCCATTATGCCATTTAGCAAATTCACTTGGGTTATCTTTACCCATCAGTCCTTTAACTTTTTGCTTTTTTTGTGACCAATTTAATTTGGCATTTTTCTTAACACCGTCTGACAAAGTAATATCAGCAACCTCAATCACTTGTTTTTCGATATTGTCAAAGTTAGTTGTCGTATTTGAATTGCTCATAAAAATCAGGCTTGGGATAATAATAGCCATGCCTAAAAATGGTAGAAATAGTAATAGCTTTTTTAACATTTACTTCTTCTCCTTAAAATATTATAAAATAATAATTGATTGTGAACAAAGTTAGAAGAATACTACACCCCCTCCTTTCTAATTGTATTCGATTAATAAATGATAAACCTAATTGTCTTTTCGTTGTAAATTATTAGAAACCTTTTTTCTGATTTTGGTATCGTAAATATAGCCGTAGTTGGTTTTTTCTTTATCTTCCCTGAGAGAGACAATTCCCGGGGTTAGAAAAACTTGAATTTGTTCGGTTGAAATCCATTTTACTTTGGCATTGGGGTGTGAGGCCTCAAAAATAATTTCATCATTCCTGAGATCATATAGTATGAAGGATAATTTGAATTGACCTGGGTCGTTGGGTAACTTTATTGTCTTTACACACAAAACACAGCTTTTATCTTTGTTGAATCTGTATTGAATATTATTTTTGAATTGAGCTTCGGCGGCAGCTTTATATTTCTCTGGTTTTATTTCGGAAGTTATTTTTTGTTGGGAGTTGGGTTTAGAAGAAGAGCAAAAAGTCAGAAATATAAAAAATAGCATAAAAGCTGAAAATCTATACAACATTAACAATTCTATCCTTTGAAAAAACGAAAAATATGACAGTATCCTGCACGGCCAAACTGATTTAGGAAGGGTCTCCTGAAAAGCGTAGGCTAAAATAAAATAAGCAAGTCAAAAAAACAAGCAAAAAATGAATATTCTATAAAATTATCCTTTTGCAACATAAGTCCGCTCATCACACTTTAAGCTATTCACACATAAACCTACTTTTATTAAGAAATTTAAACTAAAAACTTCAACAAGTAACGCAAAACCTATTCTGTTTCGTAATAAAAAAAACAGGCATAGTCGCCTGTTTTACCAAAATTCCCCATATCTCAAATCAAATGACCAAAAAGCAAACAATTTTAAATATCTTTAACAAACTTTTAAAGATTTGCACAATTGTGAACGAAACATAATATGTAAGCTCAAGAGAGCATTAATAGTAAACAGCGCAATCCGAAACATGACATTCGGGGGCATGGAGGCAAAATGCAGCTAACCACACGATACCTGGTAATATTACTCACACTACTTATTTCATCAGCACCCGGCTTTAAATTATTTGCCAGCAAGGGTGAACCGCTTCACGCCACCGGTGAAGGGGCATTACATCAAATTGATTTTTCTAACTTCAGAGGCGAAAATGATAAGGCCTATGTTGAATTTTACATACAGATTGCTTATCAAAATTTACAGTTTATAAAAACCGACGGTAAATTCAAGGCATCCTACGACTTCGAGTTGGCCATACTAAACGATGAAGGAAATATTGTAGATCACCAAACAATACGCGATCCTTTTGAAGTCGATAATTTTAAATCAACTTATATAACCAACAAAGCGAGAATTTCATCCATGGCATTTCTTTTGGACCCGGGAGAATATACTTTAGTGACAAAAGCAACTGACCTCGAAACAAATGCCTTTAGTGAAATTCATACAACTTTTGAAGCCGCTGATTTTAAAACTACTGATTTAACTATCAGCGATATCCAATTCAGTCAAAATATTTATCCTGCAGAAGAAGGTTTGCCCTATGTAAAAAACCAACGTTACGTCGAACCAAACGCTGTCAGACTTTTTTCACACGGCATTGCAGATATATTTTTATACTTTGAAATCTACAATCTAAATGCCAATGACGAAATACCTAAAGGTTACCTGGCACAATTTATAATTCATGATGAAGCAGGCAAAATATATACACAGTTGAACCGGCGTCATCAAAAACCCGGTGAATCAGCAGCCCACAGCATCAAGCTTCCGGTTGACTATTTTTCCAGCGGTGAATATTCATTGACTGTAAAAATTACAGACGAAGGTTCCAATCAGATAACTGAAACCACAAGCAAATTTAAGGTTATAGATGAGTCTATATCATTGAATGAAATAGACAACACTAAATACCCCTTCTAGATTTATAGTTCGACAAGCTCAGCATAAACCTGGGCTTGTCGAAACATACCGTTTGCAGCAAACTTTTTAAAAATTAGAATAAACCGAAAAAATAAAATTTCTGCCAGATGCGGCAATACCGGAAGAGTATGGCCGATATCGTTGATCTGTTATATTTTCTAAACCCATATTCAGTTTTAATCTCTGAGAAATCTGATATTGCATCTTCAAATTCAATGTATACCAACTTGGTGAGTACGGATTGCCATTTTCATCTTCTGCATAAATATAAGTCTTACTTCGTTCCTCGGGCGCCAAATCGTTAAAAGAAATTTCACCATTGTAGATGCCATAGAAATCCAATTTAAATTTATCAAAAGAGTAGGTAAAATGCGCATCGCCGAACCTGGGCGCTGCGTGTCGCAAAGAGGCGGTGCTGCCATCATCCAACTCCTCTTCACCATCCTGCAAATTAAAATGTGATAAAAACGAAAACCCGGAAGGCAGCTTGATTTCAATCCCGGCCTGCAAGCCGTAAACTTTTGCCTGAGCTGCATTTTGAACTGCCTGCACCTGACTCTGTTCACCATCATAAATGATGCTATCCAGGCCATTGAGCGTAAAATTACGCCGCACCAAAGCGTTATCCAAAAAAGTGTAGTATCCGGTCACGTCAAGGCGAACTCTATCTTCAAAAATTTTGCCAATGCTCAACTCCCCATTGTAGGCATGTTCCGGTTTGAGCGCGGGATTAGGAACCACCACTGAGCCCGGTTCAGAGTCGAACACTTTGCCAACATCATCGACATTCGGCGCTCGAAAACCTGTAGAGAGATTTGTATGAATTTGCCAATCCGCACCCGGCTTGTAAGCGCCGCCAATACTGCCGGTTAAAGCGCCGTTGCTGACATTCGCCTCATTAAATGGAAAAGGAAAAAACGTCCTATCAAAATCTGCCCGCATTTCAATAAAATTATAACGTAAGCCGGTTTGAAGCGTTAACTTTTCATTTGGTTTGAAACGGTAGTTCAGATACGCTGCGTATGAATTCCAGATTGCACCATCCGGGTAACGGCTGGGCGCGTCTGCAGAAATGCCCGTAAAAATATTTCTATCTTCCCCGTTTGAACTTACTTTATTGAACAAAAACTCAAGGCCATAAAATAAATGATGCTTCTCGCTCCAACCTTTTTCAAAATCAAAATTGGTAGAAAAAACATAAACTTTTTCTGTCCGGTTAGATTTTATCGGATCATTTAAATCGCGGTCATGGCGGCTCTCCTCAAAAAGCTGGATTGCGAAGACACCTTTAAAATTATCGAACCACTGATTTGCTCTAAAATTAGAAATATTTAAGGCATTCATCATCCAAATTTGCGGGCCGTAAAACCATTCGGCTGAACGCAAATTATCGCCACGTAGTCTCAACAACCGGTCATAGCGTGGAAAATTAGACGTTGTAGAAAAATGAAAGCCATAATTAAAATCCCAACTTTCATTCGGCTTAAAGCGAATTTTTTGCATTAGATTCAGTTGTTGATAGCCGCTCCGAACCTGTTTTTCCGGGTCAGAATTTACGACGGTACTGTCGCGGCCATTTATGGTTTTGACATATTCAGTGCGTAAATATTCATCAGGACCATGCCGCCCCATTGTGAGGTCATCAAAATCAGTATATGTTGCGCTGGTCACAGATGCCCATTTCTTCCAACCCAACGAAACATCGACGTGACCGGTTTTCTCAAAATTAGCCGAAGCAGATCGCATCACAGCATTGGTTTTTACAGACATTTTTTCGTTTAAAGAAAACCGTGCGGGCAAGGTATAGAAACTCATGACGCCACCAATGGCATCGCTGCCGTAAATAATGGAACCAGGCCCGAAAACCACTTCCGCCCTGTCCGTAGCAAACGGATCGAGTGCAATAACATTTTGTAAATTGCCGCTGCGGAAAATAGCTGTATTCATGCGCACACCGTCAACAGCCAACAAGACACGATTGGTGGCAAAACCGCGTATCATCGGACTACCGCCACCAGCCTGACTTTTTTGAATAAAAACCTCGCCCGTTGTGTCGAGCATATCTGCGGCAGTTTGGGGATTCTGCAAAGCTACATCTGCCGGACGGATGGTAGTAATTTTGTTGGGCACTTCACTTTTATATTGCTGCCAGCGCGTTGCAGAAACCACGACGCCATCCATAAAAAGCGTGGTTTCTTCAAGCAGTAACTCAAAATTTATTGCCGCAAGATGCGCGTAACTTACAATTATTTTTTTGTAGCCGAGCAAGTCTATATTTATACTTGTAGCGCCTTTGAACTTTGAAAACTCGGCCTTGCCTTCAGCAGTCGTAACCGCTGATGCTTTTGGTGCCTGACTATAAACAGCCACATGCTCCAGGGGTTTGCCCGTTGCTTTGTCGCGTATGGTTAAGGTCTGAGCAAACGAAGTTTGAACAGAAATAAGAATCAGAAAAACATAAATCAGAATTCGCATTATAATTCCCAATGTAGAAAACAGTTGCAGCATAAGTGTGTAGCGTCAAACATAGGCATACCACAACCTTAAAGGATGCACTGCAAACTTGCCTTGTGAATAAAATTAGTGTTAAAAATTGAGTGGGAATTTACAATTGCGGCGGTGGGATATTGGGCAATGGACTCCAGGTTTTCACACTGAAGTTATAGCGGGAGACAGACAATTCATCCTTTAAGTAGACGATTTCAGAATCATCTACATCGTTGAAATAAAGCCCGGCCAGCAAGCGAAGAACCCGTTCACTCTGCTTCTTGTGCTCAGTGTTATGGTTTATTTCAAACTTTATTCTGCGTTCCAGTCCGGCAAAAAGGCCGCTCTCCTTGACATCGGCAATGCAATAATACCATGTTGTGTCACCATGGTCGCTTTGCCGAATAACATCATACATACTGCCTTTATAACGGAATTCCTTCGAATGAATTCTTCGAAAAACAGAATTTGCCTTCTCTTCAAGCACCCTGGGGATTTTCAACAAAACCAACTCTTCTTCAGCAACGCCGGATTTAATCTGCTGCTTTATTTCATACCGTATCCGGGATTGCTGGATTTTGAACACCAACAGGTGTCCGGTACTTTGAATTAACATGAAGAAAAGTAAAACAGGAATGAAGATTTTCATGAAACAAAATACAAAACTCAGTCAATAAATTGCAAGAACGTAATTATAGATTTAAAATTAACGCAGAATCAAATTTCTTACTGAAATATTTTTCAGCCCCTTAACCTCAGTTTACCTAAGAAGAATCCTCTTGCCGAATATGGATTCTTCAGGTTCGAAAATGGCGCTTTCCTAAAGCTGATCGTAATTCAATTTAAAACCACCGACATACTTTTCTCAGCGCTGGTACCGGCAACCACATCATTAATTTTTACCGTCAGGAGGTACTCCCCTTTATCCAATTTTTTCACATCAAAGCCGCCGAACTCAGATGCTGAACGTTTTTTCCCCTCGCGCTCATGTTGGATAGTAATACTGGTTTCCTTGCCACCGCCAAGAAAACCAAAAACCTTGCCAAGGCCGCCTTTACTTTTCTTCACCAAAGTCATTTGGGTTTCAATTTTATATCTGGTCTTTTTGTCTTCATCTCGGTCCAGATTATAAATTTCATAGTAAAGAAAAAGCGGTTGTGAGCGCGAAAACTCCTTTTGGGGATTAGGAATAATGCTGACATCATTCTTCAAAAACCCTGCTTGCTTATCGACTGGCGGGGTAATATCGTATGCCGGAATTATGTCACTAACCTGCAGCGCACGGCCTGCAAACGAAGGGACTTCAGTTACCAGGTTCAGCGAACCCATTCTGTCATCATTTTCAGAACTGGTAAAAAAGGAAAGGTGATACGTGCCTGGCTCTAAATAAAAATCATACTTTTGCAGGAACTGCTCTTCATAGATACGGGTTGGATTATCTGATAATTTGACTTTTTCAAACGATTGGGTAACGCGCTTCCAGCCCCGATCATAGACACCGGCGCCTTGCTTAAAAATAACTTGTTCTGAGGTTTCCCCTTTCCCGCGCAGTTCTGCAAGTGGAATATTGCAGTACAGTTCCAGCAGGGTTTTGCCGCCAAAACCGCGTTGCATCACAAGGTGATAAGGTATTGAAATCGGTTCGATTTTTCTTTCCCAGGTATGGTAATCTGTGGACATGCCATATTTAACAACCTCGCTGCTCTCATCTATAATTTGGCTCTGAAGTGCACTGGCCTCAACCAAGCCTTGATTATCGTTCTTGGACATTACAAGATATAACCGGTCGACTTTTTTATCCCAGCCAAGCCGGTCGCGCAAGAACAGACTATCCACGACCAAAGGCGTCAACTGCCAATTGCCGGAGGTACCAAGTTTATCATCAATGATGAAATGAAACATCATTTTGGGACGTCCCTGCCGGGCATAATATAACCAGGATTCGTTGCTGACGGCCCGGTTAGGCGTCACTGCGATATCGTCCGGTTTGCCATGGCGTAAGTAGATCAAACCTTTGTCATTTATCTCGTCATTGTACCCATAAACCGCCGGGTAACTCAACTGACCGGTTTTATCCGGATTGTTTGCCCAACTGCGTACACCATCGAACCAATAATTTTTTTCAGCATGATTCAGACGCCTGAAATGTTCAATAACCCGGGCGTTCACAGCAGCTACAGGAGAAGGATCACGATAGGTCCAAAAGCTGCGGTAAAAAATTTTCTTATGCTCAAGCTTAGAAAGTTTTAAATATGCCTCAAGCTCGAAATCATTAAAAATATATTTTGATGTGTAAAACAGAAATTCCGCATCCGTGTCAGATGCAATAGAGTTCAGTGCTTGTGTAAAATAATCATCAGCCTGCTCCAATTTTCCCTGCTCTACTGAAAGCCTTATTAGCGAGAAGTAGATAGGCATCTTGCTAAACTCAATTTCACGATTTAACAACTCCAGCAGCCTGCTTTCAGCTGTATCCAATTTGCCTGCCTGCCTCAGTTGCTGAGCCAGCATGTAATCTGCGAAATCACCGGGATGTTTATTCAGCCAACGCGCTACTTTATCAGTTCCTTCATGTACCATCAGCATCCGAAAAAACTTAAACGGGCCAACATTCGCATGCGCTAAGTCCGCTCTTACCGCTACCTGTGTTCGCGCCAACTCGACTGCGTTGAACCAGTTTTCTCTTAATTTTGCCAGGTGGGCATATTGATAAAATACATCCTCATAAGTTGAGTCCTCTGCAACCACCTTCTTGAAGTAATCTCTCGACTTGTTAAAATCCAGGCGTTTGAGCAAAGATGCTTTAAACTTACCGGTTTCCCTATAAGCGATACCGAGGCTGTAATTGGCTTCCAGATCCGCAGGGTTTTCCCCTTTAACTATTTTTTTAAACCGCCCCTTAACCTCGTCCCAATTTTTGGTTTGTAATCCAACGCGCCCCAAGCCGCGATTCGCAGCCTTCGATAAGGGATTGATATCCAAGGCCTCTTTGTATAATTCTTCACTGGCCTCAAATTCCTTGGCATCAAACTCTACTTCTGCCTGATTGAGAATTTCAAAATACTTAGGATTATTCTGTAAAAAATCAGAAATCTCCAGATCTTCCGGCGCATATTTCAATGCAGTCTTGAAAGACTTGTTAAAATTGTCCCAGTCTGATGTTTCATAAGCGATCTTGCCAAGCCCTTTATGAGCCTCGGCATACTGGCCGTCAAGTTTCAGAGCTTCTTCATAGTTCTTTTTTGCTTCTTCATAATTTTTTGATTTTCTAAAATCGTCTCCTGCCGTAACTTGCTGCTGCACTTTTGATTTATTTTGCAGATAATCAATTGCTTCAGCGTCACCCGGAGAGATTTCAAGAACTTTAGTAAAATGCTGTCGAAACTCCGGCCAGTCTTCCCTAGCAAAGGCAACTTTCCCAAGCCCTTTAAAAGCTTCAGTAGATTCCTTTTTGAATACCAATGCCTGTCGGTAAGTTAGCTCAGCCTGATCCCATTCATTTAGAGTTCTAAGGCTGTCAGCCTTTTTGACCGAAATGCGGTGAAAGTCCTTTGATTGGGAAAATCCCGTACAGGGCATTGCAAATAAAATAAAATAAACAGCAACAGTTAAATAGTGCATTAATTGCTCCTCTTTTCCGGATTTACCGAAATTCAAGATACGTAAAAAACTACCATCTACGGGAAGGTATCTTAATTACAATGTATCAAGAAAAAACTTCCATGCAAGCAATAAAAAACCCCGGGTTACCAGGGTTTTTCTGAGGAAATTGAGGAGGGATGTATGGGGCTCTATTGAATGACAAGATGAATCATAAATGCAGATGTATCGCCATTTAAGTGTGGTTTTATATCCGTTACATGTTCGCCATTAGCCGTCTTTACCTGTTGCGCGAAATAATCTAATTTTTTGAGTGAGAGTTCTGCCCCTACTCCAAAATGACTGGAGAAAAAATAATCAAAACCCAACCCAATCGAAATGCCCGCACCAACCAGTGAGATATCTGAGTTCTTTTCTTGCAGGTTGTATACGCCAACTCCCAATTTCGTGTACGGCTGCCAGCTCTCGTCAGGATTAAATTTGTGCTGCAGGTTTAGTTCCAGTCCACCAAACTCAGTTTTAATTTCAGTGTTTTTAATTAGGTGCTCCGACCCCACCGCCGACAGCCACATAGAAAAATTATCATTAAAGCCATAGCCCAGACTTATCGAACCACCCTCGCCCTCATCCAAACCCCGCTCGGAAATCATTTTTTGATTATTCGACCCTATGGAAAACTTAATCCCTTTGTTTGAAAAACGTGGCCCTTTCTTTTCTTCCTGTGCTTGAATAACATTTGCCAACACGAATAGTAGCATCAATATTTGAATTGAAATTTTGTAGGATATTTTCATTTCTCCCTCCCGAATTAAAAATAATTTATCTCTATTACATTTTGGTAAGTAACACATTAACGAACCAATTTCGTAATTGTAATTGCTTCCGGAAGCAGTTCATACAAACCTTGTGCCAGCCCTATAACATAAAGCTAACAACTTATGTTTATGGAATTTATAACTATTTATTAATTTGAAGTAAGAGTGAATACCAGCCACAACTGTAGAAATACAGCAACAGTTTTCAGCTAAAAAGCAGCAACTAAAGTTACTGAAATGAAAACCGGCTCTATTTACAAAACGCTCTAAGTCTATTAAAATCAAAACATAGAAAAGCTGGCATATAGTTTGTATTGAGTAGCGTAACTCAACTGACTTTGAACATCAATTTTTAGTCAAATAAATTTAGAAGGAAGCTTAAAATTATGTGGGACGTTATGGAAAAAGAAATAAGCTACAGCACCAAACCTGCGGGGGAATTACAGTGCATTGAAAAGGTTGATGTTAAAGTAAGAAATGTCGTCGACTCCGAAATTGACATGATTGATACTTTGATTGACAGCATAAAGCATCGTTATTTGAGAGAACGTGTCGTCCATATTAATACAGGAAGAAAAGATTTTGTACTTACTGTACCAAATTGCGAATTGGCTCCACTTAAAGAAGCCATCGGGGTTTTACTTAAAGTTGTAAAGCATGAAAGAATTTCATTAGATACTTAAGCTCACCCAAGCTACCGGGCGTTTACACATAAGCATGTAAACGCCTGAGTACTAACTCCAACTCTTTAAAGTTCTCCTAAAATTTGACGCAACAATCTGATTTTTTCCAGTTCGTTGAAGCAGATAAATTAATTCAGCGTTGTTAAATCATCCAAATATTCTCTGGCCAACTCGGAACATGAAGCATTTGAGCTCACCTGAATCAACTTCTCAAAATTAATTCTCGCGGCAGTTTCATCACCGCCTTTCATATGGCAAAGTCCTATCATCAGCTGGCTTATTTCAGATTTAAGCGAACTTTTACTCATCAATGACGCCCGTCTAAACGCAGCCGCTGCTTCTTGATATTCGTCCGAATTAAACCGGCTTTCGCCAATCCAATACCATGCACTTGCCGTCAACGGGTGAAAGGGATTTTCCTCGATCAATGTCTCTAAAGTTAGTATTGCGTTATCATAATATTTGGCCTGACACAAAATAATCGCGTTGCGATAGTGAATAAGGTACTTATTTTTTCTCTGATTTGGCGCAGACTCATCACCCATTAAACCTGCTATCTTAATTCTTTCCTCCAATTCATCTGAGTGCTCTCTCATGACATTAACTTTGGCTTTCAGAAGTTTGATTTCATTCTCACTTTTCGCAATTGCGTGCATGAGTTGCTCTTTTTTGAAGTTATAATTGGCATAATCCACCGGACTCATGCTGCTTGCAGGAACAATTTCATCTCCAAACTTACCACCTTGTTCTACCGCAGAATAATCATCGAGCATATCGTAGTCAATTTCTTGTGAATAATCGGTTCTACGATTGCCCATATAATAATTAAAGCCGAAACTGACGTTTAAAAACGAGTCCTTTGAGCTTGCCAGATCCGCACCATCCAAATTATCATTTGTGGTCATTCTGTAATCTGCGGTCATATTTATACCGAGAAATCTAGTAACGAAAAACTCCAGGCCGCCGCCAAGAGCGCCATAACCATCGTAAATACGCCCACCGGATGAGCTTTCGTAACTAAATGCGCCGAGCCCGGCGTAAAGCAGGGGCGTTACTCTTGCTTGATTAAACATGCGATAACCAAACTTCAGGCCGCCATTAACGAGATCAGTTTCGAGCATGCCAAAACTGCTTGCGACCTTAGACTTTAAATAGCTTGCCTCTGCATCAATAAAGAGTGACGGCTTAATATTCAACCTCAAATACAGCGGGGTCACGCCATACTCAAACGTACCTGTAAAAGAATCCCCATATAACTTTTGACTATTTGCATGCAAGCCAATGCCCAGCTTATTTTTCAAACCCAGGGCAAAAAGATTTCCGAAGCTAAACAATATCAAAGCCACAACAACAAATGTCGGCTTTCTCATGATATTTCTCCTTTGAAATGATTGCTAACTTATTTATGAATATAACGTTATGAATATCGTCCGCAGCATTTTGTTTCTTGATGCAGCAGATAAATCGTTACAAATATTTAATTTAGAACAAGATAGGCTATTAGACTGTAGGAATTTAGGTTGTGTACAGCTTATCACCCGAATTTCTCCTTGCTTAAAACCCGTTGATTGGATATAATCCAACTGACCTCATTGAAGGAATAAGGAGATTTAAATGTCAGACACAGTGGAAGCCCCATACGGCTCTTGGCAGTCGCCCATCAATGCCGCATTAATTGCCTCATCTTCAATTCGGATTGACCAAATTTTCTGTGATAAAAATTCAATTTTCTGGTTAGAATCACGTCCTGCTGAAAAAGGCCGAACTGTTATCGTTTGCAGAAATGGGCAAGGCGAAGTCAGCGATATAACGCCGGAGGATTTCAGCGTAAGAACCCGGGCGCACGAATATGGCGGCGGTGCTGCTTTCGCTAAGAATAGCAATATTTATTTTGTGAATGATAAAACCCAGCGGCTTTACAAACAAGCAGGCAATGATTCTCCTAAAATTATAACACCCGACAAAAATTACAAATTTGCAGATGGTATTTTTGATGAGCTTCACAACCAAATTATCTGCATGATGGAAGACCATACCGGCGATGGCGAAGAAACCAACACTCTGGTAGCCGTCAATCCCGATACCGGCGCAATCACCACACTTGCCGGCGGCAACGATTTTTATGCCTCTCCAACTATCAGCCCCGATGGCAAGCAGCTGGCCTGGCTAACCTGGAACCGCCCTGCCATGCCGTGGGATAGCACCGAACTCTGGACAGCTCAAATTGACGAAACAGGAAATCTTTCGGATGCAGAAAAACTTGCAGGCGGCGAACGGGAATCTATTTTCCAACCGCAATTTTCTCCCGATGGCACGCTCTACTTTGTTTCCGATAAAAACAATTGGTGGAACATCTACCGCCGCGTGAATGGCAAGGTTGATTGCGTCCACCAGCGCCAGGCCGAATTCGGTTTACCGCAGTGGGTTTTTGGCATGTCCACCTATGCCTTCCCTGCCGAAAACAAAATCGCCTGTTCTTTTTTTGAAAATGGCCAATGGAATCTCGGCCTGTTGGATTTAGAAAGCGGTGAGCTGGAAATCGTGGATATGCCCTTCACCTTTATAGACCAGGTGCGCGCCATTAAAGGCAAAGCGGTTTTCTCAGCGGGGTCGCCGGTTTCGGTCAGCTCCGTGGTTTTGCTGGATGTGAAAACCAAACAGTTTGAAATTATCCGGCGTTCAGCTGATCCTAAAATCGACACGACTTATTTTTCGCGGCCGG